>JAEORM010000270.1 GCA_016840905.1 Candidatus Gerdarchaeota archaeon
CAATGGGCAACATTAATAGCTTCTGAACTAGAGAAAATTGGCATTGGTACAGAACTTATCCTTGCTGGTTGGTCTCAAATTACCCCCAGAACATGGAGTTATGCAGGACCTTTTCCAATTCCACCATATGAAGAAGGAGGGTATGATCTTGTATTTATTGGTTGGTCGTGGGGTCTTGATTGGGATCCTACCGGACTCTTTGATACACCATCTATTGTTCCCTATGGTGACAACTTCTATCAATATTCGAATCCCGAAATGGATTGGGCTATAAGCAATTATACCAGTTCATTTGTTCATGATGATCATCTTTATTGGTGTAAAGAAATCCAAGAACTACTGTATGAGGACTTACCTCAAACAACCATTATTTATCCATTATCACTCTACCCACATGACGTTGATTTTAAAGGGTGGGATGGTCTTCTATGGGCTCAAGCATTTCAAAACATGGACAATTGGAGTGTTGGTGCTCAAACTGAGTTCCACTATGCTACGCCAGCGAACTATGTCGATTTCAGTATTCATCATTATGAATCTATTTATGATGCTCAATGGTTGAATCAAATCTATGATGGATTGGTTGAACGAGATCCATTAATTGGTAGAGCTTTTAGTCCAAAGATTGCTTCCTCAGTTACAAGTACTGATGGGTTAACTTATGATATTGTATTAGCTCCTGGAGTTAAGTGGGCAGATGGCTACCCATTAAATACTTCTGATATAGAATTTAGTTATAATCTAATGATTAATCCAGATTATGGAAATCCATCCCATGCTTACTGGGATTTATATCTTGATGGTTCATCAATCAGTATTATCGATGAAGACGAAATGACAATAACATTCTCACGAGAATATGTCTTCCAAGATAAGAATCTAGCACTAGACATTTTACCAAAACATATCTGGGGATCAATCGCTCCTGAAGATATGGAAGACCAAGCTATTACCTGGGCAACCAGTGATCCGAATAAGCTTTTAGGTTCAGGTCCGTACTATTTAGAAGAATTTGATGGTACCAATGGTGTTATCCATTTAACAGTTAATCAATACTATGATGATTGGACTGGAATAACTCCAAACTTCAATGACATCTACTTTGAATTCTATTCCAACAAAGAAGGTGCCCTTGCAGACTTAGCTGCAGGTGAAATAGATATGGTTGATGCTCAATTTGTCACACAAATTGATGAGGTACCAGCTGGATGTGGTTACACTCTTATAGAAGATTCAGGTGTACAAGAAATGGCTTTTAACTGCTTACACCCATACATCGGTACTGGTGAATTATGTCCAATAAGTAGCCCAGAATCAGGTAAATATATTCGAAAAGCTATCAGTCATATGATATCTAGAGAGTATTGTGTAAATGAAATTCTAAATGGGCTTGGTATGCAAGGTGTTACAGCCTGTCCAGCTACATGCACATGTTTTGATGAATCACTATTACCCTATGAATATAATATTACTTTAGCTCAACAATGTATGGAAGCAGCAGGATTTTCTTATTCGCCCTCAACACCAACACCAACACCAACTCCAACCCCGACGCCAACACCTAGTTCACCAACAGGTATTTTTGGATACCAAATATCTTACATTATGGGTATTATTTTAGTTTCAGCTACAATTAGTGTTGTTTATAAAATCAGAAAGAGTAAGAAAAGATAATCTTTTCTTACAAATTTTTTTTAGTATTATATGAATTTTTTAGGTGAAATATGAAATGGTAATCACTTTAGAATTTCAAATTGAATTTATTTAGATAAAGACCAATGAAATTCTGAAAGATTTTCACTTTTCCCATTGGTTTAACTTTTAAACGGTTAGATAGAACAGCTGTAACAGGATTAAGAGTCATATTCATTACTCCATCGTAGGCTTTTTGATCTCTAAAGGTTAAGATTAAGGTTGCATTGTCTATTTTTCCTCTACCTGAATAAAAGTTCCCTTTATCCAATCGTAACCAATGCCATTGCTTTTCTGGCAAGCTTCTAATTTCAAGTTGGATACTAGCATCGATACCACCAAATTCATCTTGATAGTCTGGTTCGCAAGTAGCAAAAATAGCAATGAAATGGAGATATTCTTCCATATTTTCAGTTGGTATACTATGAGCTCTGAGTAAGGGAATATATTTTTCCTTCAACCTTTCCATTTCTTCTATAGTTTCTTTGGATACTTTCCATTCTTCTTTTTTAATTACAGTATCACTATCATCGCCTATTATTCGTAATTCTTCCAATTTCTCTTTAGTTGGTCTACCTGTCTTCCAATCCCAACCTCTTAATTCATAATAGGTTTTGAGATTCTTTTCCAAGTCCAATTTAATTCCTTCTGTTGGACCACTACGTAATACTTGTTTAACAATTCCTGGTAATCGATCATCCTCTCGAGTAATTCCTAGGTTGCAAGAAATCAAACGTTTTATATTGGTCATTCTTTCACCCGTTTCAAGAAGAAGTTTTGGTGTGTACTTGAAATCTGTTGCATAGGAAATATATTTAGCTATATCACTGAATTTAGGTGGTGTTTCAAAATCACAACTTACTGCAGAATCATCTACTGCTCGAATATCTTGAAATGCAATAACACCTTGTTCTCGACCAGTTATATCAAAACGATTTCCAGGATTAATACTATATTCAGGGAAAGATATCGATTGTGCTTCTACTTGGAACCAATCACATTTTTGATGATTTGCTCCACAGCATGCTGTCATATATGATAATGCTTGCCCAGCATAGGCGCGGGGATCGTGCATAGGTATTTCTAATCCTTTAACATGAGCAGCTAATTCTGGATCGACTCCCAGTAATTTAGCCATACGTCTTGTACCTTCAGCTAATACATCACCAATACCTTTTCGTTCATTAATTAATTTCAAAAGTTTTAGAATGATATCTCCATTACCCCAACGAATATCTTCAATCTTAATATCTTTAAGGTATTGTTTAATGGTTTTAGTAGCTAAATTATTTTCTACAAGATAAAATAGAAAAGCAATTACAACCCCACTTGAAATAGTGTCTATACCAAAAACATTTCCATAATGATGTGCTAAAATAACTTTCTTAGCTTCAAACGTTCCAGTTAAAGGCCCATACACAGCCATTGATTCAAACTCAGGACCATCAACACAAATCTCACAACCATTCTCTGGAAGTATCGTTTGCTTAGCACATTGAAGAGCACAACGAGCACAACCAGAAATTGTCATTGGGAATTGTTCTTTCAAAGTTTTGGAGGTTAGTAATTCTGCTGGAAATTCTGTTTCAGTAAAGTAATAAGCAGGTACATCACCTGCAAATGAACCCATATCCATATAGGTATTAGTACCAAAAATGTGCATAACTTTAGGAACTATTGACCCAACCAAATCATCTTCAAGAATAAAATTAATTTGCTTTCGAAGCTCTCTTATCGAATCTTTGTTTGGTGTTTCAAGAACATTATTTTTAGTACTTAGAATTGCAAATGCTTTAAGATTTTTAGCTCCCATAATCGCCCCCATACCACAACGTCCTGCAGCTCGACCTTCATCATTCATTACACTAGCAAATCTAACTAGTTTCTCTCCAGCAGGTCCTATACAAGCAACTTTTACTTTATCATTGTCTAATTCTTTACGAATCAGTTCTTGAGTTTCATATGAATCTTTACCCCATAATTTTGTAGCATCCTTAAAGACAAACTGCTCATCTGCTAAATATAGATAGACAGGTTTAGTAGCTTTTCCAGTAATTATTATAGCATCAAAACCACATTCTCTTAATGCAATGCAAAAATGACCTCCTGAAGTAGATTCACCCCAAATATTTGTTAAAGGAGAAATTGCACAAATAGAATATCGTCCAGATGCAGGTCGATCTGTTCCTGTTACTGGTCCAGTAGCAAACACTAATGGATTTATTGGTGAGTAAGGATCCTCTCTTAATGTCTTATAAGCTGAATCATCGAGAAGATCAAAGATTAATTTTGCACTTAATCCTGCACCACCAAGATAATCTCGAGCAAGTTTTTCTTTAAGTGGTTCAATTTTAATAGTTTGGGTCGTTAAATCAATATAAACAATTTTACCATTATAACCAATTATTTGACTCATTATCTTTCTCCTCCATTAATATACTATTTTTTTAGAATCCCATGCAGCTTCGAACATTTTCTTGTAAATGTCGTATTTCAATGGTCTGTATGATGCTAAATGAGCTATATCATTTAAAGCAAATTCAGACATCATTGGGATTGCTTTAAAGTAATCTTCTTTTTTAATTACTGGATGCTGAATCTCGTTTACTGAAACAGCACCATTTACTTTATGAATAAAATCTTGCATTTTCTGTATTAGTGCTTCAAGAGCTTTTTGACGAGGTAATTTAGAGATATCTAAATCGAATAAAGGACAAAGATCTTTCCATCTTTCAGTTACTTTAGCTTGCCAAGCAACTGATTGAGGAGTAAATAGTCCAACTGATAATCCATGATGGGTGTTCATTAAAGCACCAAAACTGTGTCCTAATGCATGTTCAATTCCTGGCATCGCATTGGAAAAACTCAAACCTGCCATGAGAGCAGCCCATTGCATGTGTTCCCAACCTTCTAAATCCTTAGAACCATATTTAACCAATCTAGGGAGATATTGAAGAGTTTCTTTTATCGATACTAATGCAATTGCTGAGGTATAGGGACTATTCCAATTAGAAACATAGGCACCAACTGCATGAGCAAAGGTATCAAGACCTGTACCTGTTATAAGAAATGATGGGAGATTTTTTACAAAATCAGGATGTAATATCACCATTGTTGGTAGAATATCATCACATGTTACACCTATTTTTTTATGAGGTTCTCTTCTTGTATCGTTCACTATTGCAGCTGTAGTAGCTTCTGAACCTGTCCCAATTGTTGTTGGAATTGCTACTAAATGTTTAATTTTGCGATGTAATCCAATTGCACCAGAAACAATATCAATTTGTAATAAATTTAGCTCTGGTCTTTCATATTTGATATTTACCACTTTAGCAGTATCCATTACACTTCCTCCACCAACAGCCATAATAACAGCTGGCTTAAATTCCTCGCAAATTTCAACTCCTTCCTCGATTGTATGATAAGGAACCTCAGGTTTAGCACCATCCCAAATCAAAAATTCAAAATTATATTTTGAAAATCCTTTTTCAATTTTAGCACTAAATTTCTTAGTAAAGGAATCAGCAATAATCAAAATTCTTTTCTCAGTATCGTACAAGGTTTTTGCTAGATAACGAGCAGCATTTGCGAGACCATTTTCACCAGAATAAACCAAATTAGATTTAAAACCAGCCATGATACTTCGCATTGACCTTGCACCCATCAAACCCATCATCTCTTGAATGAAAGGATCTTCATACCATGGTTTCTCAGCCATTTCAGTCATAATAACTCACAACTAAGTAAATCATATTTAGTCTTAATAGTTTCAATTCAATATCTATATAATTTTCCCATACAATTAATTAATTATATTAGAGGAAAAATAAGTAAAGAAAAGCTAAACATTTTTGGTTGTTCACGGAAATATTAAAAATGCTTGTTTTTTTCATTAGTTATTTAAGTATATATGAAAAACGAAAATTTATAGATTTACAAGATATTTTGGGGAATATAATTTGAAAATTCTCTATGGTATTAATTCAAATGGATTAGGTCACATCAATAGATCGAGTATTTTTGTTAACGAACTATTAAAGATGGGACATGAAATCCATATTTTATTTGCTGGTAAACCTCCTCCTGATTATGCAACAAAATTAGTACCAAAAACGATTTTTAGAGAAGGACCAAAAGATATATACGAAAAACATAAAGCTAAAATTGGTAAAACCTTTTTCACATTCCTTTTCAAAATACCTAAAATAGCAGGAATAAGAAGGGAAATACTTAGACTTTCAAGAAAAGAAAATTATGATTTCTATTTCACTGATATGGAACAATATACAACTTTTGCTGCTAAGAAAAATAAAAAACCATGTTTTAATATCAATCACCAAAGGGCAATTTTTTTCCCAACAGTAAAACAATTGTCAGGTCATCGCTTTGATAGATTTCTTTGTAAAGCATTAATTGATAATATAGCCCCTTATTACACTCGAAGTTATGCTATAGACTATTCCGATAAAATAGAGCAAAATGGTAATGATTATCGTTATCCTCTAATAAGGAAACCTGAATTAGAAAATTATGAAATTTCACAAGAGGATCATATGATTGCATATCTAGCAAATGCTGACTATAATAATATAATTAAGGTCTTTACAGAATTTCCAGAGGAAAAATTTTACATTTATGGATTTGATCAAGATAGAATAGTTAAAAATATTATTTTTAAGAAAACCAGTAGATCACAATTTCTCAAAGATCTTACTTCCTCAAAAGCAGTAATAGGAAATGCAGGATTTTCTCTCACTTGGGAAGCATGTTTGACAAATAAATTAATGTGGACCATCCCATATAAAC
>JAEORM010000027.1 GCA_016840905.1 Candidatus Gerdarchaeota archaeon
AGATTGTAAATTTACTAAATCTTGTTTAAGGTCATTTTTTTCTTTTTCAAATTCTTCTTTTAATAGAAGTTTATTTTTTGTTAATTCATTCAAAGATTCATCTATTGAAAGTACCATTTGTCGAGCGGTAAATTGAGCAATTTTCTCAGCATTTTCTTGATCTTGAACATGTTTAGTTAGCAGATCAACTAAATTATTAGGGTCTGTCATAATATTATATGATATTTCATATGCTTTATTTTCATTAACGCGGAAAAATTTTACTTTGTAATCCTTTTGATTTCGTGTTTTAGCAAATTGGTTTCCATCATTTACCATTGCTATCGATTCAGGCAATAAGGCTTGATAGATCTTTTGAGTTGCAATATCTGTCCCAGACATGAAACAGCTAAGTCCTGGATGGCTATGGAACCAACCAAGAATTGCTTCATTGCTTCCTTTTTTCTCCAATTCTTCTATTATTTTAAATTGCATCATATTATCAAAAGAAACAAAGGTTGGATTTGATTCAGCAGTTGCAAAAATAGCTTCAGTAATAATTACCTTCCCTTCATCTATAAAACCAATTAAATACCCACCTATCTCTCTTTCAGTGTTTGATGAGGTCCAATCAATAATCTTAGAATATGCTAATGGCGAAATCTCAACATCTAATTTTGGCATTATTACAACCATTCTAAATTGAATTACTATTATAAAAAAACCTTTGGTTAGAAAAACTATCTAATTAAATAATTTTGAAATATTACCAATGAATTCAGTTTATTTTTCATTAGATAAAATAGCTCTAAAATCTTTATTTTACCACAAAAATTTCTGCTTTAAGTTATTTTAAATATCTTTTGAAGAACTATTTAACGTTAAGAACAAAGATAGAAACTTGCAAATATAATCCTCAATCTTTTGTAAAAGAAACTCCCCTTCTTTCCTGAGCGGGTGTAGACCGACCCTCTTTTTTCCCGCTCAGCACTATTTCTTCAAATGAATTTAACCATTTTCTGAGTAGATTTTTAAAAGAATTAAAATTCATTTTAGATGTTGATTAGATAACCATGGGTGCGAATTATGGAAAAAAAGTCTTTACAAGTGGGTTGGGATTGGTCTAAAGTAGATGATTTCACTTATTGGAAAATTCCTGATGGTCATGTAATGAATTTACCTTATTTTGTAGGCAGACCTCCAGCAAAAATCCTTGATCTTGGCTGTGGTGTTGGTAGACATACGATTTATTTTGCTTCTCTTGGTTATGATGTTTCTGCTATGGATTTATCAGAAGAAGGAATAAAAAGCACTAAAGAATGGCTTAAAAAAGAAGGTTTGAAAGCTCAAGTAGAAATCGGAAAAATGACTGACCTCAAGTATGATGATGATTCTTTTAATCTTGTTCTTGCTTTCAATGTTATTTACCATGCATTTAAACCTGATATGATTAAAACGATATCAGAGATTTTCCGTGTGTTAAAACCTGGTGGATATTTTTTTGGAACAATATTAACTAAAGATCCAAAACAACCTTTCGATGATAAAACAGCTGTAATTGATGACCAAACTCTTATCAAACAAGAGGAACCTGAAAAAGGTATTCCACACTTTTTCTCTTATATTGAAGATGTACTAGAGTTCTTCAAAAAATTTCAGATAAAAGATTTGTACTATAAGGAATGGTATCAAGAACCAATTACACTCGAGAGAATCACTAAACGTAAGGGAAATGGTCATTATATCCTATTAGCTCAAAAACCAAAGTAAAAAGTAATTGCTCTATTATAATAATAGAGCTAATGCTGTTATTAGTCCTGCTAGTCCAATAACTACTGTTAATCCTATTGCTATTACCTTTCTAAGATTTTTGAATTTGGTATCATAACAAGCTTCTGGACAAATTTCCACACAAGTAAAACAGGATATACAACCTTTATAATTAATCACAGGTTTTGGTTTCCCTGATTTTGTTTTCTCCATTTTAATGACTTGTTCTGGACACCCTCGAACACAATTCAAACATTCTGTACATACTCCAATATATTTTGGTACTTTAAGTGTTATTGATGTGAATTTTTGGAATGGTATTTTAGCTAATTTAGCTGTTCCAGGGAGTTTGAATTTTCTTTTATGAGTTTCAATCTTTTCTCCTAAAATTTCTATTTGTGATAAATCCATTGTCCCTAAATTCTGTTCAGCAGCATATTTTATCGTAGGTACCTTGCTTGGTTTATGTCCCATAAGTGTAAAAGCTACAGCATCAAGAGCTACAGCATCATCACTTGCTAAAATTAGATTCATTGGTACAGCCTTGCCACTTGCACCAGGTCCCATACCTTCAAGAGCAATTATTGCATCCATTACATTTAGTTTCACTTTTGGTTTTTCAAAAGCATACAAATCCACTAAACATTGAGAAAAACCTTGAATAGAAGCTCCTAATGAGTGGATTCTTGTTTTATCAGCACCACAGATAGTACCAAAGAGATTTTTAATACTTCCAGTGTAAAGAGTCATGGCGTGAGTTTTCATTTTTGGTACATTAATTATTGCTTGTGATTCAACTATATCCTTTGAAATATTTACCGTCGTTAGTTTTTTCCCTTGAACATCAATAGCAATAGGTCCATTAAGTTCTAAACTACGAACATCTACGTTCTCGTATTTTTCACCTAACTCTAAATAACCACTGTTTTTCAAAGCTTCTCTTGTACCACCACTACTACCAGAACCACAAGTGTCTCCGATTACAATCGTTTTTTCAAGTTCAAGTAGCATTTTAACTAATGCTTCTAAAACTCTAGGATCTGTTCTTATCTTATCTCGATCTTCTTTTTTCTCTGGAGCAGCTAATAAGTTAGGCTTCAATATAACCTCAGAAAAATTAGCAACAAATGATTGTAAACCGCCTAGAAGTTTAATTGCTTCTCTGACGGCTTTCTCAACATCATTATTCTCAATTTTTACAATTGATACTTTACTCATTACAATCCTTCTTTTATTGATTGCATTTATTACTTATAGTTTCTGCTTAATTTCGTTAGACATATAATTTACATCTATAACAATACCATCGATTATATTGTTTTATGAATGATAACTTACTGCCACATTTTGGACATCTTGTTTGAGCTTTGGTATCTTTTTCAAGTTCTTTAGTGACTACTTCTTCAGCTTCAATAGTTTCATCAATAATATCACTCTCTTGTGTTTCCTTTTCTGTTTCAGATAGAATTTCAGTTATGCTTGCTTCATCTTCATTATCATCTAAAATTTCCATTGTATTAAGAGACGATCTATCTAAAACTTCATAGCTAGTGTCTTCATCAGATTCATCTTGTATTGTGGGTTCTATTTCAGTTATAGTAGGTACAGGTATTGTTGATTTTGCATCCACTTTTGGGAACTGAGCTGTAGTTTTTCCTTCTGAGGAGTTATCAACAGCTATAGAATATTTATCCAATTGTTGCTCAAGTCCAACAATTTTCTTTCTAATTTCATTTATATCAGCAACAGTTGCATTACTAGAAGATTTCTTTGTTTCTATTAACAATAATCGCTCTTCCAGAGCTAAAGTTATTTGAGAAAGCTGATTGATTTTTTCCATAATTGTCGAAATTATTTGTTGAACTTCATCGCTATCTAAACCGTTTAAATTCACTTTCTCTTTAATTTCTTCATCAGACTCGTTCGTTTGAATTCGGGCACCAGGTACAGAGATTAATGGTTGTATTTCTTGATGATGACGTAATAATATTTCATCATCTATTTCTGAACCTTGCCCTTCACGAGGGAAACCTTCTTTTTCCAGAAACATTTTACCCATCATTTCAAAGGCTTCGTTAATATTTTCACCAGTTTTTGCAGAAGTTGTCAAATACGCTACACTAATATCTTTTAATTCATTGATCTTTTTGACCATTTTATCAATATCAGCTTGTTTAACCTTAATTTGATCTTTTAGGTCTACTTTATTCCCAAGAATAATAAAGATTTTAACAAAGCCACCTGAGTGTTCAATAGCTTCTTCTACCCAAGTTTCCAAACTATCCAGCGTTTCCGGCTGAGTAAGATCAAATACCAGAAATCCACATTTACATCCGCTGTAAAATGAAGATCTCACATGCCGATACATTTTTTGCCCTGCAAGATCCCAAATTTGGAAATGAACTTTATTGTCTTTAACAACAATTGCTTTTGATGCAAAATCTGCACCAATTGTTTTAATGTACTCGCTTTTGAATCCTACACCCATGAATTTTGATCGAATGCTAGTTTTTCCTACAGATCCTTCGCCCATTAGAACTACCTTGAACACAAATTCACGCTTAATATCAGTCAAACTATTTTCTGTCTCCTATGGGATTATCTTAAATTATTATATTTTTACACATAGAAATACTTGCTAGAATAAAGTTTTTACTATTGTGCACAAATTACTTTAAAAAATAATCTGTAAGTGATTTTTTTTGTAAAATTAAATTTCTATCTCCTTAGAAGAATTCTTAAACATCATCCTTTCTTATTATTATTATTAACACAAACAATGTATTTGAGGCTTTCAGACTTGGTTCGTCGTCATGCGAAAAAAATGGCTAATTTATGGACAGAATATCCAAACTATACACCAATAAATAATATCAATGAATTACCTTTGTACGATGAAACAAGGATTAGTCAAGAACATCGTGTATTAAATGAAATTATTAGAAAAAATTGGTTTCTACTACATCCTCTTTCACGTGATTATATTTTATCCTCAGCAAGAGAGTGGCGTCAACTTCTAGATGAAATTGCTATACTCCAATCAACTTTGGAAATTAAACAAAACAACCTTGATAATTATCAAGAGGATTATGATACTAAAACTCAAAGATTGTTATTAGAGAAGGATGCTGAAATTGAACGTCAGAAAGAAGAGATAACAGAAAATTATCAACAAATAATTGAAGAAAAAGATCAAGAAATTGCTCAATATAAGATGTTAGCAGATTCTGTAAGAACAGGTTTTAGTGAAGCTCCTAAAGATAGTGAATCAATTAAAAAATTGCTAGATGAAAAGGATCAAAAGGTATTGGAATTAGGACGATTAGTAAATGAATTGCGTGATAAATGTAAATCTCAAGAGATCGAAGCAATGAATGTACAAACTGGTATTAGCAAGAATTTTCAAACCCAAATTAGTGGTATCACCAATGAATTATACGAACGCCAAGAACAAGTTGATAAATTAAGAGATGTTTTAGCTAAAGCAAAAGAACAATTACTTTCTCTAAAAGAAAGTAATGAAGAACTAAAGAAGAAAAACAAAGAATTAGAAATTAGTTTAACTGAGAAAGATGAAAAACTGAAGAAACTTTTCAAATCAATTGAAAGTTTGTAATAATCTATTTTTAATCTTAAATAGCACAACAGTAATGATGCTCTTTAATTTCTAGTTGTAATTCATTTTTTGCATATTCTAAGGTGCTTTTTTTGGGAACAGCTATTCTATTAATTCCTGCTTTTAAAGCATTTAATTCATACTCCCCTTTTCTTACACGCATACAACCCAAAGATTGTTCTGTTTTTGGTTGATTCAATCTTGTATAAAGAAGAATTCTCGTGAGAAAATCAGGATCAATGATTTTAGCATTTTCCATGGGGGTGTTTTTAGTAGGTATCAATCCAAGAAACACAACCAAATCTGTTTTCTCTTGTAAAACAAAATCTAGAGCTTCTAAATTACCTTTTGTTTCACCAAAATATAATCCCAAACAAATATGGGGGATAATTCTTAATCCTGCATTTTTAAGATATACATAAGATTTTTTGTAATCCTCACTTGTAAATCCTGCATTTATCACTTCATTAATTACCTGTTCATCCACAATTAAATCATAAGATATGGCATCGATTCCAATTTCAGCCAAAATTTGCGCTTGATTTTTTGTAACCAATCCCGGATGCATATTTATAATTAAATTAGTTTTTTCTTTTATTTCCTTTAAAATATCTATATATGGTTCAAAAGGTAACTGAGATTGATTGTTATATCCTCCACTAATTAACAAACCAATTCCTTTCTTTGAAGCATGAGAAAAAGCGAAATCACGTAATTTTTCTGGAGTGGGTAATGAAAGCATATTCCTTAAGTAATGTTTATCACAATAAAGGCAATTCTGTGAGCATTTATCACCAGTTATACTAATAGTTGGAAAATCAGTTCCAGGATAATAAACTTGAATTTTTTTACCAAAATTTCGCCAGCTTTCACTTCTGGCTTTGATATAAAACTCTTCAAGTTGGTCATTGGATCTTTCAAATAATTCGCTAAATTTAGTTCTCATTTTCCATACTTCTCGATGAGTTTTTTTATTGCCTATTTGCTAATGTTTTTAATAGATTTTGTCGCATATATTTGTAGATATTAATTTAATCATTTATTATAGGAGCTAAAATATATCATGGGTTACTTTAAAGGTTTCATAACATCGCTGGCAATTACTTACCCCAGCTTTTTCTTCATACGTATTTATTTGGATGAAGTTACCATTTCAAATTATTTTGCAGATATAATGGGTGGTCAATGGCTTAAATTTATGGACGCTTTTGAAACAGCAATCATGGAACCTATCCAGGCTTTCTTTGATTCACCTATTAGTGGTATTAAGGTTACTCTCGCACTTTTGCCATGGGTTGTGGCTGCTTTTGTTTGTAGTTTCTTTTTCAGAAAAAAGAATGCTGCCCGTGGAGGTTTAGCTACAGTAGCAATTTTAATGTTTGGTGTTCAAGCATTCAATTTTATTTACTATCAAGGTAATTTGATTGGTATGCATTCACTAGTAGAACCAAATCCCTTGTATGGATTATTAGTAGTACTTGCATTAACCTCTATTATTGGTCCTATTTCAGGATCCTTCAGTCCATTTAAGAAAGATAGACCAGTTGTTACTCGTGTAAAACAAGCACGACCACCTAGAGCCGCACCACCTCAAGAAGATTTTTCTGGGCCTTATTATATGCCTACTGAAAGTCCTAGCAGAAATGACTATATGGCTACAAATCATCAATCTTATACACAACAATCACGACCTGTTAATTGTGAATATTGTGGTTCATATTTAGATGAAGATAGTGATTTCTGTAGTGTCTGTGGAAATCGTGTTTACAGTGAATATTAAAAAAAATTATATTTGAGCTGATAAAACCAGCTCTATTTTCTTTTCTTTTTACTAAAAAAAATGAGATTTAATTTTCTTCTTCACGAATTAGCATAGTCATAGTACTTGAAATGTTTGAGAATTTTCTGATTTCTTCTGTAACCAGTTTATCTAATGCATTGGCTGAGTCAGCTTCAATTTTAAGAATTATATCAAATAAACCCCAAACCAATGATATTTCCATTAAATTAGGTATTTTACCTAATTCCTCAAATAACTCAAATTCAGTTCCGCCTTTCACATTAATAAGGACATAAGCTTTAACCATTTTATCACCACTGGTTTTACAGATTGAATCTTCACTTTTATTAACTGCTGTCTACTAATATTAATTCTATGTTTATAACATAAGAAACCATATAATAAATTTTTATATTGTAAATTATTGTGAATAAATATATCCTTAGGAGGCCTCTAATCTTGAATGAACCTGATAAAAGATTACACACTTATCCATCAAGTGGGATTCGTTTATTGATATATAGTACAAAACAAGATGATCCCAAGAAATGCACTGCCGAGAAACTAGCTAGATTAGGAAAGGCTACCTTAGTTTATCATGCAAGTGATCTACCTAAAAATAGTGTGTTGCTTAATCCTTTTTGTACCCAAGCATTATCTGTTGAAGATTTACCTGCAATGTTAACTAAAGGGTTGGTGGGTTTAGATTGTTCATGGGTCAAAGCTAAAGAAGTATTTGGTGTTGAAGAACCACATGAGCAAACCGTCAAAAAGAAAGGTGGATGGAGATTCATTAACAGAATTTTACCTTATCTCTTGGCAGCAAATTCTGTAAACTATGGCAAACCCTGCATGTTGAGTACAGCAGAAGCTCTTGCAGCATCACTTTACATAGTCGGCTATAAAGAGGAAGCAATGGATTTATTGAATGGTTTCAAGTGGGGTGAAGGCTTCTTTACTCTAAATTATGAATTACTCGAAGCTTATAGCAAGGCAAAGAATAGCCTAGAAGTAGTCAAAATTCAAAATGATTATTTAGATACAATCTATAATAAATAATGTAAAGAAAATATATTAAAGATTAAAAGAAAATCTGACTTACATAATAAGTAATCCTTGTTGGAGCAAAATTACTTTGTTAATCGGAATTGTTGGAAAACCCTCGAGTGGAAAAAGTACTTTCCTAAATGCTGCTTGTTTAACAAGTTCAAAAACTGGTGATTATCCATTCACTACAATTGAACCAGTACCTGGAACAGGATATGTTCGTATTCCTTGTGCGTGCAAAGAACTTAATATTAAAGATAATCCTCAAAATTCTCTTTGCATTGATGGTATAAGATTAGTTCCCATTCAAATGTTAGATGTTGCAGGATTGGTTCCTGATGCATGGGAAGGTCGTGGATTAGGTAATAAATTTCTAGATGATTTAAGACGAGCAGATGTATTAATTCATGTTATTGATTTCTCTGGTTCTTTGGATGCAGAAGGTAATAATATTGAACGAGGGACTTATGATCCTGAAGATGATGTTAAATTTCTTGAACGTGAAATTGTCAAATGGATGGAAGAGATTGTCAAAAAAGATTGGGCAAGAATCAGTCGTACAGCTGAAGCTGAGAAAATTCCTATAGACAAATTATTAGCTGATAAATTAACTGGTTTGAAGATTACACGCACACAGATAAAACGCGCATTGACAAAGTTGGCTATTAATGTAAACAATCCAACAAAGTGGTCTGAAGATGATTTGTATAATTTCTTAGAAATTCTGCGAATAGAATCTAAACCTATGATTCTTGCAGCAAATAAAATCGATATTGAAGGTTCAATGGATAATTATAATCGTTTAAAAGAAAAATACGGTGAAAATCTAATTCCTTGCTCTGCACTTGCTGAATATTTTCTAAGGAAATTTGCTGAAAAAGAGATTATTTCTTATACCCCTGGCGATGGTGATTTTACCATTTTACAACCAGATAAATTATCAGAAAAGGATAAAGTTACTTTAGAAAAATTAAGAGAAAACATCCTTAAGAAATTAGGTTCCTCGGGTGTTCAAGCATTATTGAATCGTGCTGTTTTTGATATCCTAAATGTTATTTCAGTTTATCCTGTCGAAGATCAGCAAAAATTCACTGATCATAAGGGTCACGTTTTACCAGACGTTTATTTAGTTCCTAGAGGAACCACTGCTAGGGAATTTGCTGGTATGATTCATCAAGATCTAGCTAAATCATTTATCAATGCTATCCTTGTAAGAACAAATAGACGTATAGGGGAGAATTATGAATTGCAAGATGGGGATATAATAAAAATAAACGCAGCCGAAGCACATTAAGCAGGAGATGTATTGTGAGTAAAAAGAAAGAAGAATTAGCAGCAATTAAAGAAGAAATGGAACAAGGAGATGCTACTATCCCACTAAAATTTGTTTGTGAAGAAAAGGCAAAGAAAATTGAAGAGGATATTGAAAACGAAATAAAAATGAAAAAAGAGAAAAAGGAACTCCAAGATCCTTATCGTTTTGCTGGTTATGATCCTGATGTAATTGATTTCATTCGTCGTTGCGATACAAAAGAGCAAGCTCATGAAATAATAGATTACCTTGAGAAAAAAGGTGAATTAACTTCAGATGAAGCATCAAATCTTCGTCAAAGAATAGAAAAAGAAGGCATTCGAAGTTTTGGTCCTAAAAAAGAACATGGTTTTTACTTCAATGTTGAAGATGAATTTGAAGAAGCGCCTCCAGATAAAAGCGAAACTGAAGATGAATTCTTTGAGGAAAACAAAGAAGATTTCGAAACTGAAGATGATAATTTTCCCTTATTATAATTTTATAAATTCCCAAGGATATTCTTCTAATTTTTCTCTTCTTTCAGTCAAATCTTCTATTTTTAAATTATATTCATTTAGAGCTCTCCGCCAATCACCCAACCCTCCTCCAAGTTTTGCTGCTAATTTTAGTGGTCCTGATATCTCTGAACCTGCAAGTGAAAGTATCGTTTGAATTCTAGCCCATTTGGGATTGGATATTTCACAATCAATTTTAGGTATTTTATTAGTTAATTTTAGTAGTAATTTACTTCTTGCTTGTAATTCATTCAATGGAAGAATTGATTGGTCCTGATAGAGTGTTCTAGGTTTTGGAACAAAACAACCTGCTGATACCCTTATTTTCCTTATTTCCTTATTTAGAGATGACATTTTTTCTCCCAAATCAGCAATTGCTTTAACATCATTTTCTGTTTCCCCTGGTAATCCTAAAATAAAATAAGTTTTGACTCGAGATAATCCCCCATTATTGGCTATAGCAATTGCATTGAAAATTTCTTCATTTGAGACTTCTTTACAAATTTGTTTTCGAAGTTCTTCTGTTCCTGCTTCAAG
>JAEORM010000271.1 GCA_016840905.1 Candidatus Gerdarchaeota archaeon
CAAAGCTGTAAGAGGGTATTGGATAGAAAATGGTGAAATAAAATACCCAATAAAAGATGTTACGATAAAAGGTGAACTATTAGCATTATTAAATAATGTAGAAGGAGGAACAAAAGATCTGAAAATAGCAAGCGGTTACTTTGGTGGATGCGGCAAAAGTGAACAGTTTCCTCTTCCCGTTGGTCTAGGCTCTGGTAAAATCCTTTTTAGTGAGGCTATGTTTGGAGGCGAACAATAAAATGACTTTTGATACTTTAAAAGATGATTTACTTTCTTTGGCTGATACTGGCTTAAAACACGCGAAAAGCAAAGGTGCTGATCAAGCAGAAATTTATGTTTCTAGTCAGAGCGTTTTGAATGTTCGTAGTCAATCTGGTATGATTGATGCTCGTGATGGTTTAAATGAAGGCATTGGTGTTCGAGTTGCTAAAGGTAAAAGAATTGGTTTTGCAGCTATGAGTGGTCTAACTGATGAATCTCTCAAGCATGCAATCAATGAAGCCATTTCAGTTGTTAATTCTATTAAACAAGAAAATAAAGGCTTTGAAACTTTTATGCCCAAACAGCCAATTGCAAAAGATGGTTACATAGATTCTAATGTTGTATCGACTTCTTCAGAAGATATTGTTAAAAGCACTAATTCAATTTTCAAGGAAGCCCAGGATTTTGATAAAAGAGTAATCTCAGTTATGGCTCAAACCCAAGCTATTCATGGTGGCTATGCTATTGCTAATACTGAGGGAGTATCTGCTGCCTCTTTACTTACAGCTTATGTTTTAATTACCGATGTAACAGCAATGGAAGGTTCCCAACGAAAGAATGCTTTTGATTTCTCAGTAACTCGTGGTATCCCTAAGGAACTAAATCTTGGTATTTCTTGTGCTAAAAAGACTATTAACCTTTTGAATTCCAAACCATTAGGTCACACAGGAGTTCTCCCCACCGTTTGGAATCCTCTTGTTATGAGTGGTTTTTGGCAAGCATCCCTTCAATCTTCAATTAATGGTCGTCAGGTTGTTGAAAAGAACAGCTACTTTATGGATAAGTTAGGTGATAAAGTAGGCATTGATGCTCTTGAGATTGTTGATGATGGTCAATTACCTGAAGGTATTAATACTTCAGCTATTGATGAAGAAGGTGCTCCTAGACAAACAACGAAGATCATTGAGAAAGGTGTCTTACATTCGTTCCTCTATGATAACTATTATGGCAAGCTTGGCAAAGCTAAAAGCACCGGTAATGCTACAAGATTTAACAGCTATGAAAGCACACCAAATATTGCAAATACTACTATTGTAATAAAACCTGGCACTAAAAATCTTGATAAGATAGTTTCTGAAATTGATAAAGGAATTTATGTCATGGATTTTGTCATGGGAATGGGTCATTCAAATCTCATCTCAGGAGATTTCTCTTGTGTTGCGACATCAGCTTATTTAATCGAAAAAGGTGAAATTAAACACTCCTTAGATCCCATAACCATTGCTGGTAATCTTTACAAGAGCTATAAAGATATCATTCACATTGGCTCTGATTCTGTTCATCTACAAGCTATTCAAACACCATCTGTAGCATTCAATGGTTTCACAATAAATGGTTAAAACTTGGTAAGAAAACCAAGTTTTTTTTATTTTTTACCTTTACAATAAGGACAAATTGATTTTGACGCTGGATATTCTTTATTACAGAATGGACATTTTTCTATGAAAATATATTCTCCTTCTAAATTTCTTTGTGTTACTTTGATCTCTTTTTCTAGCTCTATTTTTTCTAATTCTTTAGCTTCTGTTTCTTTTACTAGATTTCTCTTTTTTCTACTTGAATGAACGATGAAAATTACGTTTCCAGTTATACCTATACCTAAATATGGTATTGCTAGCACACCAAAAGTGATAATTATTTTTGACCATTTAGAGAGTTCTAAATTTATTGTTGTTTTTAAAAGTTTAATAGATAAATCAAAAGAGTGACCAGAATTTGGAATAACAACATGAAATTCGTATTGTAATAAAACACCAGAGTTATACAAATATACTGCTTCCATATACCCTTCCACACCGAAACCAAGAAGCTTGAAATCTTCAGTATTATTATCATGAAAATTGTGTCTAAAAATACAAGTTTTGCGAAAAGCTCCTTTGAAGAAAAATAAATTATTATAAATAAATAGACTTTCAGCTGGATTTTCTATATTATATTCTTGATATGGAGAATAACTTCCATTGATGAATAATTGTGCATTTTCATTCCAATCAATGCTGATAAAAGAAATATTAGTTAAAATTGATTCTATTGAAGGTAATGCCAAAATATCTTCAGTTGTTCCTAATGGAAAATTACGAATTGTCATTTCAGGATAAATATAACCACCATAATGCACTATACTTTCTTCAGAATAATAATATTCTATCCTATCAGGTTCTATTGTTATTGCTATAATAGAAGAACTAATGACATTATTTTTTGTAGGATCTATAGTATTCAAATACTCAACTTTCCAAAGAACAGTATCATACCTTTGAATCTCAGGGAAAAAATATTGCCCATCAATAGAATTTACGGATAAACATAGAAATAATACTATGAAACTGAGTATTACTTTTCCAAATCCCTTCTTATATCTTACCATACCTTAACCCCAATAGTATTAGATTATTTCTAGAGTAAAATAAACAATGTGATTTAAAAATAAATTGGCGGATAATTTAATTATCCAGCTCAATCATTCAATCAATATTGATATTTAATTCTTCTAAAATTTTCTTGTTCTCATAGAGAAACTTCATTATTAAATCCTTTAGATAATTGATATCTGTGTGAATATCTTGAATCTCTAATTTAATATGATTAATTTCTAACTCAAAATGATTGAGCTTCTTCTCTAAAGGATTTTCTACTTCCTTTTTAGTATCGATTTTCACTGGTACCTCAGGTATCTTTTCCACTTTTTTTGCAGGAGTTTTCTCTGGTAGAAAATCTTTAGCTAGATTGGCTATTTGTGGTGAATCCTTACTTGCTGATAGAA
The DNA here is from genome assembly GCA_016840905.1 of Candidatus Gerdarchaeota archaeon. The sequence goes on from JAEORM010000271.1 coordinate 3,026, forward strand.
GCAATTGTTCAGTAATTTTCTTGAAAACAAGTTCGATATTTTCACCAGTAAGAGCACTTGTATAAATATGAAGAATATTATGGCCCATTTCTTTTGAAAGATTATTTAGGAAATTGTCAAGCTCTTTATCATCGCATTGCTTTTGTTCTTTCAAATCAATTTTATTCCCTACCACAACAAATGTTTCAAGGGTTCC
>JAEORM010000272.1 GCA_016840905.1 Candidatus Gerdarchaeota archaeon
AGATGAGATTTATTCTGATAAAAAATAGTACCGATCACCAGTACGATAATTTTCATCTTTACGACAACGTCTCTGTTTTAATAAGTATTCTAATGTTCTCAAAATCCTCAGCTCTTGCCATTTTAACCTATTTTGAATGATATCAACCGTTAAATATGGAAATTGCTTTCCTATATTAAGAATTTCTATTTGATCACATGTCACTTCTGCAGCCTTGAGAGAAAGAAATGTAATTCCATTCTCTTTTATCTTATCAAATGGTAAATCCTTATTTCTTATTGCTCTTTTAAGGTGTCTTTTAGTCAGGATGTAATGAATGGCAGTCCTCATGAAAATCGAGAAGAGATCTTCGAATGTCAAGATTCCTCCTTGTTCTTCTACCCTATCTTTCAAGATGTTATATATTTCCTGAGCAAGACCTTTGTAATTGAGATTATTAGGATTACCATCAATTAAAAGGTTAGTATACCTGTCTTTAGGAACTATTAAAACGAAACTATCATGAGATTCCACCACGATCGCATTATCACCTTTTTGAAGATCAAATTCACTTTCTGCTCTAACAAGATCCATAGTATTAGTAAAATATTTTACTATTCCCCGCTTTTTCTTTGAATCCCATAAATCTACTGTCACTACTTTACCAATCGGTACTTTTACCATTTACTGAATCACGTTTCTATTGTTTTTTTGTTTTATTGGAAATTGCCTTGACCGGTGCTTCGTTGGTCAGTTGTTTCACGAATTTTGAAAGCATTCCAGATTCAAGCAGTCCTTCCATCTTAGGTAACCATTTTGTTAATAAATTTCCACCGTTATTATCAACAGGAAGATACATTATCTTATTATTCTTTCCCAAAGCATCAGCTATTTTTCCAGCACTATCAACTTGAGCTTGACTGAGAATTTCTAAGATTTGTAATTGAGCTGCAACAGATCCTTGTTTTAATGCCTCAGATTTTTTTTGCAATACATCTACCTCAGCCAATCCTTTAACCCTGATACCTTCTGCTTCTGCTTCTGCAGCTAGTTTTATGGCTTTAGCTTCAGCTTCAGCCTTTTTTTGGGTTGCCTCAGCTTCAGCTTGAGCTTCAATTAACCTTTGTTCTTTTTTAGCTTCCGCTTGAATTCTTGCCTTTTTTTGTTCGATTTCAGCAAATCGCGTGAGTTTTTGTTCTTCAATCTTTAATTTTTCTTGCTCTACTAACATCTGATTGGTGGAAATCTTCCTCTCACGCTCTAATCTTGCTTGTTCTTCTTCCAGTTTCATATGTTCAGACTTGACTTGCGTCGATTTTTTACGTTCCACTTCTACTTCTTTAGCCTCGTTTTCTTGTATCGCTTCCGAAATTCTCGCTTTCTTAATTAATTCTGCAATTTTTACTCGTTCAAGTGAACCAATAACGTCTCTTCCCTCAATGTCTCGAATATTTTTTATATCGAATATTATTGCAGAAAGCCCTAATTTGCTCAAGGCATCAGATACCATTTCATAGACAGAACTTTCGATTTCTTCACGATTTTTCATTATGTCTAGAATTGTTCTTTCCATTGCTAATGAACGAGCAGCACTCATTACGGTATCTTCAACTACTTTACTAACTGTTGAATGATCGATTCGAGTCAAAGTAGCCGCCGCCTTTTGAGGATCAGTAACTTGCACTTTTATTGATATTTCTACGCCAAATGGCAGGTTATCACACTCGTGCAAGTCAAGAAGACCTGGCTCAATATCCAATACGTGTTTCGGAATGATAGTTCGGCCATAAAGAAAAGGAAAATACCGATATCTTCCTTTACCATCGTATTCATGGATGGTTGTTCCCTTTGAAATAACGTGGATTTCATTGAAAGGAACTACTATGTTCGTCTTAAAATATATTATAATTGCTAAGATGATAAATAACACCACTAATGCAATTACAATACCAAACCCAATAGTGGGATCCAACATTTTCTTTAATTTCACACCTCTAAATTATAGTTTTTTATATTTTTTTGTGTTTTGCCATATATTTATATATAGTCTTGATTATTTATTTATAAAAGTATATATTTAAAGGTTTGGAATTGATAAAAAGATAGAAAAAGTAAGATTGGAATTTACCAGAAATTAAGAATTTCTAGTTTATTGG
>JAEORM010000273.1 GCA_016840905.1 Candidatus Gerdarchaeota archaeon
AAAAGATAAATGCATTTCGACAGGTCGTTATTCCACTAATACCACCAAAGAGCCCAACATCTGTGAGAATTACTAAAAGCAGTTCTAAAATTGCCAAAGTACCTAGAATTATAGCTGAAATGGTTAGAATGCTTTTCCATTTGAAATCCTTGGGAAAATTTGCCCTTATAGCGAAAACAGACATGCACATAGCAGATCCAAAAATTGCTAGCCCAACAAAAGCTGAAAAATTATTGGTTATTAATGGTAAAGTCAATACGTTGAAAGCTGCTAATAGTATTAAGATATAGAGAACGCCTAGGAGAGCTCCAACAATAGTTGATATATTTACTATGATAGTTTTAAATCGTGGATAATCTTCTTCTTGAACTGTTGTCAAAATTCAATTCCTCAGAATTCAATTATTGTAAAAACTTAAAAGTTTGCCTATTTAATAAATTCTAAGAATGTAATATTTAAGAAATCTTTTTACTATAGTGATTTGTTTACTTCAAGAGAGATAGTAACATGGCAATAACAGATTTTCTAGGTGAACTGTCAGCTATTGCAGGAGCAATTTGTTTTGGTATAAGTAATGTTTTAATAAAATCCCAAAGTGGCAAAATAAAACCTATAGCTATTAATGCTATTAGATTATCCTTTTCAGCTATTTTTTATTTAATTCTAATTTTATCTATGGGTATCTTAAAAACAACTTTTACAATGAATCTTAGAACCTCTCTATTTCTTATTTTTGGAACTTTACTAGGTGTAGTTATTGGTGATGTAATATTTTATTTCAGTCAACAATTAATTGGTTTATCTCGAGCATATCCAATTGCTTCGAGTTATCCTCTTTTAACGTATATTGTTGGTATTATTTTGGGATTTGAAATGTATAATAAATTTAGAATTCAAGGAGTGATATTAGTTATTCTTGGAGTTTATTGTGTCACAAGTTCCACAGAGGATAAAATAAATAATTTATTTCTATATCAAAAATTTAATCTTCAATCTACTTCACTTCTTTCTGAAGATGAAAAAATCGTAAGAAAAAATGAATCATTGAAATTAACTAAAAAACAAAAACGTTTGATCATAGTAGGTATTTTAGGAGCTTTTACCACACAAATATGTTGGACATTTGGTACCATTTTAATGGACAGAGGTTTAGATGTAGAAGTTTCAGGGGTATCAGCAAATGCTTTTAGAATTATTACTGTAGCACCTGTAGCAATATTGATTTTTACTTTTGGAAATCGAGGAAAACAAAAAAGTGTTTTTACTTGGAAAGGGGCACTTATTGTTTTAATTGCCGCAATTATAGGCAATACTATTGGTGGACTTTTATATGTTTTTGCTTTATCTTATTCTTCAGCATCAACTACAGCAGCTATTACAGCTTCAGCACCTTTAGTTGCAGCTCCTTTGTCACTTTTACTTTTAAAAGAAAAAACTTCAGTTTTACTACTAATTGGTATTTTTCTGACAGTAATAGGTATTTGGTTGATTATAATATGATTTATTTCTCATCTGAAATTAGAAAATTCATTCTTACAAAAGTACCACAAATTTGACAATTATATTCAGAAAGAATAACTACCCCTGCCTCTGTGTGATAGATGATCTTAACCGTTTTACTTCCACATAATGGACATTTTTCGGTTATTTTTATTGATCCTTCTTTCATTTGAATGTAAACTCCTTTTATACCAATCAAATTTCTCTATAATATTGTCTTTATAACTTAAAAATTACCCTATATTTAACTTTCTAAGTTATTTATATTTAAAACATTTAACTTAAAACTTACTCTATGGTATATTTTTGCTAGAAAAAAGGTAATTTTTTTTACTTTATTGGAAAAGTTTTTTTTATAATAGAATTATGAATCAGTTAGTAAGTTAGGAGTTAATAGTATTATGACCGATGTACTTGAAACTGTTGAAAAAGTTAAGGGTTGGTTAGATGAACTCAATTTGAACTATTTTGTATCACAAAGTGGTTCTGAAATCATGCTACCATATAAGATTGACGAACGTACATTTAATGTTCGAATAGTTGTAGCTCCAGAATGGATGCAATTGTTCTGTCAAATAATTTTGGCAAATGAAATTCCTGAAGAATTAGTTCCTGTTGTTCATGCAAACCTTCTTTTAGCTAATTTCAATCTAAATGAGGTTACCTTCTCAATTGATCCCGAAGGGAATGTCTATAGTGAAAATGATTTGCCAGTTGATTCAGATATCGTTACATTCAAATCAGAATTAGGAGCTGTAGTTTTTGGCTATCAATATTTCTATGAACAATTAGCACCTCAAATCGGTGGTGCTATTGAAAAGATATCTAAAAATAAACTAGGAATAACATAAATATCAAAATGATTTTTTTGCTGGTTAACAAACCAGTAAAAATTTTATTTTATTTCATTGGATGAACTCAACCTTTGCACCAGTTGAATTTACTTTTGAACTTGCTAAATAAATAAATTGTTCTTCTGAAAAATTATTGTTTATTTCAGAAATAATTCCTTTTGCTTTAGATTCTGAATTTGTTAAGGCATAAATTGTTGGACCAAATGAACTAATCCCATACCCAAAGATATTAGTTGATTTCTTT
>JAEORM010000274.1 GCA_016840905.1 Candidatus Gerdarchaeota archaeon
ACACCTACACCAACACCTACACCAACCCCAACTACTTCACCAACTCTCACACCCACTCCGACAAATTCACCAAGTCCTACACCTACCTCAACTCCAACTGGTTCACCTACCTCAACACCTTCACCTACACCTAGTCCATCTCCAGAATCTGGGATTCCAATGACTTATGTATATGCTGGAATTGCTATTGTTGCAATAATAATTGTTATACTAGTAGTCTATTTGTTGCGTCGAAAATAGAATGTGATTTTACTTCACAAAATTTACTTTTTTTTTCAATCACGCAATATATTCGAGAATTATTCTGTAGCGGTGGATTAAAATCTATTTTTTCGATAATTAAGGCACTGGCTCTATTATTCAAACTTCAATAAAGATGCGAAATTTATATCATATGTTTAAATAGAATTATTTTTTAATTTCCTTGATTCAATAGCTAATTTACATTCGCCATAGACTCTGCAACCTAAAATAACGGATATTATTAGCATAAAAGCAGCTATCAAAAAAGGAGCACTCAAACCTAGAAAATCAATTATTAATCCACCTAATAGTGGTCCTGGAATATTTGCTATGCTAACAACTGATCCAGCTACTCCCAAAACTCTCCCTTGTTCCTCCAATTGAGTTTTTTTAGAAATCAATGCTGGAATAGCCGTATTCACCATTCCAAAACCTGTAGCCATAAGTGCACTTGCCACAAAAAATAAAGACAAACTTTCGAAAATGGGCATAAGAAATATTCCAATTCCCATAAGCATAGGACCTGCAATAATTAGTTTTTCTTCACCTGCTCTTGCTACAAGCTTGCCTATCAAGAACCCCTGAAGGAAAATCTGTATTAATCCAATATAAATAAAAAGATAAGACAATTCTAAAGAGCTAAAATTATAAAATTCGATGGTTAATATCGGAACAATAACAGGTATGGCACTAAAAGCAAAGGTTATTATAAATAATATCAAGAGAGTTGGCCCAAATAATGGTGTTCTAAGAGTTTTTAATATTCCCTGTCCATAAGACAGAGTTGATTTGGTTTTTTTAACTAGATTATTTTTAATTCTATTCGATTCAGGAAGAAAATAAAAAACGAATATGATATTAGTTATTGTTAATAACATTGCAGCATATCCTGGAACGGAAAATCCAAAAGTACTAAGAACACCACCTATGGCTGGACCTAATATGAACCCAGCGCCTAATCCAGCACCAATTTTACCTAGCTCTTTAGCTCTTGTTTTTTTATCAGTTACATCTGCAATATACGCTTGAGCTACTGCTCTTTCTGTTGCTATACCCGCAATTATTCTGGAAAGAAGCAAAATAAGATAAGAGTTTGCAAAAGAAAAAAGTGTAAAGCTAATCAACGAGATAAAAAGTGAAAAAAGAAGAATAGGTTTTCTCCCGAATTTATCTGAAGCAGCACCTATTAATGGCGAAAAGAAAAATTGCATAATTGCAAAGGACGCAATTAAAATTCCAAGAGCTGTAGGACCAGCTTGAAAAGATTCAACATAGAATGGCAAAAGAGGAATAATAATCCCATAACCAGTCATGTCAATAAAAACTGTGATTACAAGGATAAGTATAGGAGATAAACCCTGGTTCTTTATTTTCATTTAATATCTTAATTCTATGTAAAAATATTTAAATTAAATATCTTCGCTCTTCTAGCAAATCAGTCTTTATTTTAGAACTAATTTAAATTGTGTGGTTAAAAAATTATCTTCTTAAATCGGTTTTTGCTGGTAATATAGGTTCATAAAAAAATTGGGGAGAAGATTAATCTTCTTCTTGACCATAGCGACATTGTTCTTGGTATTGGTACTGATATTGGTACTGGTACTCATTCTCCTCGCAGTCTGTATTTTCGCAGTTGCCTTCTCTTAGTTTTTCTTGTGTTTGATCTTGATCTTGTATTGGAGTCTCTACTTCCTCAAGTGTTTCTTCTTCAGGCGACTCTTCTGGTTTTTCTTCTTGAGCTTGTATTGGTGGATCTTCTCCATAAGCCCTCGTAGCTGGACCTTGATGTTCACAATCCGGATCTTGAGTTCTAAGGTGTTGTAGAGTGCCACTTGGATCCCCAAGCGCATACACTGGAACAATAACAGCTATCATTAGCATTGCAACAGCAACAGTTATCATTCCTTTTCTCTTGATTTTCATTATGTATAACCCAATATTTTATAGGTTATCATGTTAGTTAAGGGACACTTTGAAACAAGTATTTCAAAAAATGGAACATAATAAATGGATAATCTGAATTATGGTTGCATAAATTTGAAAAGTTTGGTTTTGCTGTTTAGCTGATATTTGGCTTTTTAAGATAAGGCTGATTTAGCGTTCTAAAAGTAAAGCTGTTTCTGTTAAGACTAGATTTACCGTTTCTGTCTTTGCTTTTCTTTTTGCTTCCTTCCTTTTTTTGGACATTTCTGAAAAATCTTGAGTTGTGAAGTTCGGTAGGATGCACATAATTCTAATTTTGGCACTTTGCACTATTAGTTTTTATGAATCACCAGTCAACAAACCCTGCATTGGATCCGCTTAATTTGCTTTATTCCTCAGAATTATCCTTAGGGAAGATCTTACTAGTAATATGAATTTCGCTTTCATAACATCAATATAATTATTTTTTCAAAAAAAT
>JAEORM010000275.1 GCA_016840905.1 Candidatus Gerdarchaeota archaeon
CATTATTTATCAGTAAAAAGGTTTCAAAAGCATGACGTGCACCTGCTGATGGTACTGTTCTTTTTGTCCAAATTTTACCAATTTCTTTTATGCCTTGTGTTCCCCATAATAACCATGCTAATTCATTAAGTGTTAGCGCTTTATCAGCATATTTTCTTACACTTATTCTCTTTTCAAGTGCATCTCGAAGAGCAATCTTGTTTGTGGTAATTTCTTCTGGACTAGGTAAATCAATCAATTTTTTAGAGGTGTCATAGGTTAATTCGAGAGGAGGATTTTCAACTCCTTTCTTCTGGTCAGATTCACTTAGATATTTGTACTTTGTTTTCTCCATAAATTCTGGGCCAATTTCTTTTGTCACATAAATCACCTAGAAAATTATTGTTTAATTCATTTAAAATATTACGATAAATAGTACAGTGATTGAAATTATATGACTTGATCATTTGGTTATTAATTTTCTTTCCTCTTGTGCTTTAGTTAGATAATTTTGGATGATTAATTCTAATTTTGCTAAAATTATTTTGTTTGAGCCTTCATTTGCTGGTAGATTTATTTCTTTTACATCTATGATACCACTAATAGTAGAAATGATTGCTTTTGTCTCACTGAATTCAATTTTTGATATATCTTTTAGACGATAATAATCAATTTTTTTATCAAAAATCCAAAGTATCCTCAATGGTGTTACTAAAATCTCTGACTTACTGTACTTATTAAATATGTAAATATTCAAACCAAGAATAATTGGTTGTATCAATAAAACTATTATTGATATTAAAAGGAGCATTAAATCTGATAAAAATGTTATAAAATAAAAGTCAAAAAGATAACATACTACTACTAGCGTTAATGCAAATACTAAATTCGCTAATTTCATAACTCTTTTTGTTGTTTGTATTGCATAGGAAATAATTAATCCTATTATCTGGATGGTTGGTATGACTAAAGGACTAAAAGAAAAAATTGCTATCATAATAAAAGAAAAAAACATTTGATTTCCAGGTGGTTCCTCTAATGCTACATTATAACCAGCATATGCGAAAATTATTGCTATAACAACTGCTAATCCAGCTCCTACTAATGTACTTATTTTTGTAGCACTGAGTTTATGTTTTTTATAAGCTGTAGGAATTTCATCTAAAGATAAAAATAAGCTGATCATCATTCCAAAACTTGTAACTAGTAAAATGTGTGAAATATTACCTAAATTTCCATAGTTCTTTAATTGAACAAGACTAACAACACCAATGATTAGGAAAATCATTGTAAAAATAGCAATTCGAATTAAACCTTTTTTTGTTTCTTGTTTGAAATATGTTTCTTGTTTCAAGATAAAATTAGTATTGTTTTCAATTAAAGTTGTAATCTCCTTATCACTTAGGTCATTTGTTAGAATAACAGTTTCATTCATTTCCTCTTCTTTAACCAGAAACATAAACCTACACACCTTATTTTGTTATTTTTTAATTATAAAGAACTTGAAAATATAAAAAAATTATTAGTATTCGTAAAAAAAATAAATAAACACTAAAGTAGAAATTCTTCTTATGGACGAATCTATTATTATCCATGAATATGATAAATCATGGTCTGAATTATTTCTTGAAGAAAAGTCAAAAATTGTAGCCCTTATTGGTGAGTTCATCATTTCAATAGAACATATCGGAAGCACTGCTATACCTGATCTAGCCTCAAAACCAATAATTGACATATTAATTGGTTTAAGAAAATTGGATGATTCAATATATTGTATCCCTAAATTGAAAAAATTAAACTATGAATACGTTCAAGGTGCTGAGCAGTCTTTACCTAATAGGCGTTATTTTAGAAAACCTCCCCGTGGAACTGGTGTTAGAAAATATCATGTACATATGGTTGAATTTGAGAGTGATTTCTGGAATAAACAAATATTATTTAGAGATTATCTAATAACACATCATGAAGCAAAATCTGCATATGAATCATTAAAAAGAGATTTAGCTGTAAAATATAAAAATAATCGTCCAGCATACACTGATGGTAAAGAAGCATTTGTAAAATTAATTTTGGAAAAAGCTTTAGAAGAAAAATCACTCATTTGAATTCTTCATTATCTTCGTCAATTTCTTCTTTATTTTGTTCCTTTTCATTTGATTCTTCCCCTTCATATTCTTCATCAAATTCATCTTCTGCACCATAAGCTCGCTCTTCATATTCAGCTGCTTTCTCGAAATCTTCAGCTTCCTCATAGGCAGAAGCTAAATTATGCAATGCTTCAAAGTAATTGGGCTCAATTTCAACTGCTTTTTTGAAACACTCTATGGCACCAGATAAATCACCTATCATAGCAAATACAACACCTAAATTGTTATATGCTAAATGATAAGTCGGATTTAATCTAACTGATTTCTCAAAGAGTTTTATGGCATATTCATAATCTTTCTTATCTACATAAATAAGGCCTAGAAAATTGTATGGTTCATAATAGTTTGAATCGATAGCAAGAGCTTTGTTAAAGAATTCTATTGCTTTAGCTTGATTATTCAATTGCATATAAGCTCTGCCTAAGGTGTTATAAGCTACTTGATAATCGGAATCAAACACTAAAGCTCTCTGGCAAACATCTATAGCTTCTTCTATATCACCACGTTCAAGATAACTGATGCCTAAATTAACCATAGCTTCATAATGATCTGGTTTAATATCTAATGCTTCTAAATAATATTCAATAGCTAGAGTTTCTTTCCCAATTTGGGAATAATTGGTTCCTAAATTCACTAGAGCTTCTACATAATCAGGATTAATTTCTAATGCTTTTTTATAGCATTCAATACCTTTTGTTTTATTATTTTGTCTATCATAAGCCAATCCTAACAGAAACCATGCTCTTTGATTATCAGGTTGTAATTCAAGTGCTTTTTCAAAAAATTCTATAGCATTATCGAATTTACCACTTTGGATACCAGCAACTAATCCCATTTCAAGTAATTCTTCAGGATTCTCCATTTCTTTAATTACTCGTTCTACCATAGTTTTCATCTTCTATAGCTGCTGATTTTTTTATTGTTTAATTTTCACTGCCCAATAATCACATGGGTTAATTTGTCATTAAACGCTCTAATTGCTCACCTAATAACTAACTACGATTAATATACAGATAAAGTAATTATGTATTAAAAAGCAGTTTCGGAATAGGCAAAAAGATACAAAAAAAGTGATTTATTTCTCAATTATTCTTAAATGTTCCATCATAAGACAATGATCCATAACAAATTTTATTCCATGTTTTTCAACAATTTTTTTTGCTTCATCATTTGATATATCCACTTGAAGCCAGATAAGTTTTGGTTGTAATTTTATAGCATTCTCAACAATTGCTGGGGTTTCATTACTGGGTCTAAAAATATCAATAATATCTACTTTAACAGGTATAGCTTCTAGAGTGGGATAAGCTTTTTCACCTAATATTTCATCAGCATTAGGATTAACTGGAATAATAGTATATCCTTGTTCTTTTAGATACTCTGGTACATAGTTCGAAGCTTTTGATGAATCCCTCGAAGCTCCCACAATAGCTATCGTTTTACTTGTAAGGATTATTTTCTCAATTTCAGAATCTATCAATATTTATTCACTAATCACTAAATACTAGGTTTAATTTATTATTTTACTGTATTAATTTATTAGGAAATTCTTTTATAAAAATAAATCATATTCACCAGTTTCATAATCTTCTTTAGCTCGCCAATATTCTTGAAATGATTTCAGCATCACTAATTTAGATGCCCCCTGGAAAGGCATTAAAGAAGGTTCATGTGAACTATGAATATGAATATCTTTTTTGTGTTCTGGAAAAAGCTCTTTTAATTCAGCTTCTAAACGATCCTTTAATCCAATGAATTTTGCTCCTCCACCAGTAAGGCAAATGTTACTACACATATCCTCCCATAAAGTAAAATTCAAACTTTTAATCACATTAACAATTGCCTGTGATAAAGAAATATCTTTCATATCAAATTTATTCCCTTCATAATCGCTTCGGGGTGAAAAATCTATTTTCTCTGAAAAATATTTTTTATAAAAAAGCAATTCTGGTAATTTCCATCTTTCAGCACTTAACTCGAAAATATTCTTCCCATAATGATACGAAATAGTTTTATCTTTACTTTCACTAATTACTTGATTGTATTGCCTTACATAACAATAGTTCTCTTTGATATCGCGAATAAATAATGAATCTATTGGTCCATCATAACCTAATTTCATTAACCAAGTAGCTAATTGTAATGTTAGGTCGAATCCCCCAAAGGAAACTTGAGTAATATGTTCTTCAATAATCGCAGCTTCATAAAATGGTACAATACGAATTTGAGAAAAACCAATATCGACAATAATGGCTGTCAGTTTTTTAATCTGAGGAACAAATCCTACTAAGGCAAGGAAAGGATCTGAGACAACAATTACTTTTTCAGCTTCTAACTCTTCAAAAAAATGTTTCTGAACAAATTCTCTAAAAGGACAATCAGTTAAATTAGCTGTAGGTAAACTAACAAGAAGTGGATTATCGACAGCATCTATTTTTAACTGTTTTAGACTGGCATCCCAATAAGCTCTAAGTAACTCCTCGTTTGTAATCACACTTCCTTTGATTGGAAATCTTCTGATTCTTGCATTTAGATCCATACTTTGCTCTGGGTAAACCAATCGAGGAAATTTTTCCCCTCCAAAACCGATTTTAGTGCTTGATGCACCATGTATAATTAATGCTGGTATGAGATTTTTCTTTTCAATGATTTCACTTTCAGTAACGATTTTTGTTTTATCAACCATTTTTTTCCTATTTACCAGCAAATTATTCTACCTTTTTAAAATTATAATTTTAGTTAAATAATTGAGGAATGAATTAAGACTGTTAGTATCAATAGCTTGTTTATAAGAAAAATATTTTGTTATTATTAATTGAAG
>JAEORM010000276.1 GCA_016840905.1 Candidatus Gerdarchaeota archaeon
ATTATTCATTCTATTGTGTTGCTGCAGTAATATTACAGTCAGCCACTTTGACCGTAGGAATATAGGTTGGAGTGTATACTTCCCACCTTTTGATCTGTTTGGTATCATTTCCTATGGCAGTGATATTTTTACTCATACGTAAGAGGTTGTCTGACAAACGTAATTTGCGGACAGGTTTCTTAATTTCACCATCCTCAATTAAGAACATACCATCTCGAGGAATAGTTGAAAATTCACCTTCAAGCATATTTGTGTATCGGGTATACCAATTGGAAGTAACATAGATGGTTGGTTTCTTAGAGTCAGCAACTATTTCATCAAAGGATTGACTGCCTGTTGAAAAGACCATATTTGAAGCGAATGGAGCAAGTATTTTTGAGCCAGCACCAAAATCAAGGAAAACAGAGCTTCCAGTGGTTTTTGCTTGCATCATAAGAGCTGAAGTTGTATTGTGGATTACCCCTACAAGAATACCATTGGCTATTATGGGTGTTTTTGTTGTAGGTGTGCCTTCAACATCAAAAGGTCTGCTTCCAAGCCCTTCACCAATATGAGCGTCATCAATAACATTGAATTTTTCAGGAGCAATTTGCTCACCGAAATGATCGCTGAGAGGACTCATACCAATGAGCATCATAACAGGATTAGCACCATCAGTGATTTGTCCTAAAACATTAGCACCTACAGTGGGGCTCATGATGAGATCATATTTGCCTGCTTTACCTTGTTTGCCACCAACAGCCATTTTAGCTAAATTACCAGCATATTTACCAGCATCAACAAATCTTTTCTCCATTTTAGAGATATCACGACCAACAACAATGTCTTGACCACTACTTTCATTGTCAACAAAAGAACGAATGGTCATTCGGTAGAATGAGCTATCATACGAGGCATCGGTACCATGACTTGTGCGTAAAGAAATCTTAGAACTACCAAAATAGAGTGCTCCTGCAACACGTTTTGCTCCAGCAGAAATTGATGTATCAATAGCAAGATTAACCATTTCAGGTGCTTTCTCATAGAGGTCATCAGTTTTTTTATCATACAAACCAGGAATAGCAGTATAGCTATGCTTTTCTTTTTCCATACCAGCATATAACTCGCTATCAGGCATTTTCTTAGCAAAAGCAACAGCTCGCTTAATGGTTTCATCAATTTTCTTTGGTGTGGGATCTTGAATATCTACTTGAGTTATTTTTCGACCAACAGCTAAGAAGACCTCTAAAAGGGAGGTTTCCCATTTTTTAGCAATATCAATATTTGAATTGGAGAAACGAATTTGATAATTGGGGCTAATAGTTAGATAAGCAATAGCCTCAGTAGCACCTTCTTTAAGGGCTAAATCAATAGTCTGTTTAGTAAAATTATCTGTCATGATTATTCTCCTCCTAAGCGAATATTTCGCATACGAACTTGCGCACCACCCATCCATACGGGGGCACCTTGTTGGGGATCACTTTTGCCACAGGTTCCATAGGGGAACTCAGCGTCTTTAGTAACCGCATCAACACTACCAAAAAGACCAGCAGTGGTTAATTCAAGGATTGGACGACGAACCATAGTATCAGTTAATTTACCATTTTCAATCAAATAAGCTTCAAGACCAACATACTTACTTTGGAATCTTCTGTCGTCAATATTCCACTCAGTGAATGATTTCATGTAAATCCCTTTCTTTACTCCTTCAATTAATTCGTCGATTTTATAATTGCCTGGAGCGAAGTAGGTGTTAGCCATTCTTATCAATGGTTCTCTATCATAACCAATAGCTCTTGCAGAAGCATTTGATTTTGTATCAAATCTATAAGCGAACTCTCTGTTTAAGAGTAGTTCATTTATCATTCCTTCTTTTATTAGATATCTTGGTTGTGCTTTTACACATTCATCATCATAGAGATAATAACCTGCACTTCCTGGTAGAGTGGGATCGTCAATAATCGTAACTGCTTCTGTTCCGATTTTTATTTCTCCTAATTTTTGTTTTTCTAACAAATCGATATAGAATGATTCACCTGCTTGAGCACCTTCTCTTCCAAGGATTCTATCACCTTCAGATGGATGCCCAGTATTTTCGTGTGAGATTATTCCTGCTACTTCACCACTAACAATAACATCTGTTACCCCAAGCTTCATTCCTTGAGCATTATTAGCAGTTTTGACTAATGCTTCGTTATCCTTGACTAATTTATCAACTATTTTATCCTCTTTGAACCATTCCCAACCTTTGGCTCCTGCTTGCCCATAGAATCTTTGTTCAGACCCTACAGCTCCTTTTGCGGTATTAAAAGTGTAAAATGCCACTAATGATTTGTCTGATTCGACTTTTGATCCTTCGCTATTTGCGATATATTTCTTATCTCGAGTCATTTCCAGCATTAATGTTCGCATTACTAAACTTGCACCGAATGGTTGTTCCATAAGTGTTTTATCAATTCCCAAAATATATTTGGCTTTATCTTCACCAGAGATATCCTCAAAGTGTTGCTTCACTTTAGTTTGCCATTTTGCTTTGACAATATCTTCTTCTGAAAAATTGATTGGTGTTTTTCTTTTGCTAGCTTTCGCCATTTTCAGTGCAACATCAATAACTTTCTCAATGTTTTCCTTATCCAATTTTGCCGTAGAACAGAATCCAATTCCTTCCTCAGTCAATACTCGTATGCCTATTCCTTGCGTCGAAGTTTCTCCTCCACCAATAATTGCACCATTTCTGGTTGTATACCCTTCTTTCCGAGAATCGACATACCGAGCTTCGATATATTTGGCACCTTTTTTGGTTCCATAGTCTACTGCAAAATCAGCTATATCAATACCATTTTTCATAGATATTTTTTCCAGCTATTTTATTTGTTTCTTGAATAGTAAACATTTTATTTGTTTAAATTTTCCGTTTACATAGAATAACCTTGCACTCTTTCTAACTGTTTTTTGATTCTTGAAGGAGCAAAAACAGTTATATATTTCTGATATTTCACTTGAACATTGTCGAAAAGAAGATGGAACGTTTCGAAAACGTTTTATTTTCACAGAATAAAAAATCGACGAGGAATAGATGATGATAAGAAATGCTCAAGAATATGGTGCTCTAAACGTTCATATGCGTGCCCAACGAACTGAATTTTTCTCTGCAGGAACTTACAATCTACTTGCTAGTGCATCCGATTTTGATAATTTACGTCAAATGTTAGCTAATACAAAATACCATGATATTATTGGTGCAGAGATGGTTAAGAAGCACCCTGATTTAATTGAGCTTGATCGTCGTCTTGTTCAAAATTTTGTAGATCAATATAATCAATATCGAAAATATATCCCCAGACGAGTACAAAATTTCATTGCTGCGGATAGCAAGTCTTATTTCCTAAATAACGTCAAAGTTATCCTTTCAGCTCTTCATGGAGCTAATCGTTATGAAGAAGCAAAAGGAATGCTTATTTCACTCACCGAAAACGAAAACCTCGAAACAGACTATCTTTACAAATCAAAGGATGTAGAAGATTTGATTAGTCGGATTTCCAATGAGAAATTACGAACATCTCTTGAAAACGCTCTCGGTGAATACAAGTTTCTTGATTTAGTCTATCCTTTAATTATCGCAGTAGATCAATATTTCTATGGGACTATCTGTACCGAACTGACCAATCTAAAAGGGGAAGATCAACTTAAAACTAAGAGTTTATTCGCAACACGTGTTGGTTTACAAAATATCGAAATAATCCTTCGAGCTAAAGCTTATAAAATCCAACCAGGAATAGTCAAGAAATGGTTGATTGCTACGAAATTCTGTCCTTTGAGAGCAAATATCCATGAAAAATTAATTAACGCACAAGACTTCGAACCTGCTTTTCATATCCTTAGAGATGAAACACCGTTCAGATCTCTTGCTCTAAGATTGCTAAATAATCTCGAAGAAGGTCTTGCTCCTTTGGAAAATTATGATAATTATGCTGATCAAGAAATGGTCTATAAAGCTAATTCTATTTTCCGTGGTGCTAGCTTCAATTTAGCAATTTTTCCAGCATTTTTCATTCTTAAAGAGATAGAATTGAGAAATCTCAGATCCCTCATTCTAGGGGTTATTAATAAAAGGTCTTCAAATGAAATCCTAGATAAAATAGTCTTGGTTTAGAGAAGTCTTAGTAAATATTAAAAAGCATATAATTATTGAAATAAAAAAGAGGAAAAAATTTCCATTAAGGAGGTAACGCTTATTCGTCCTTTATCAGTTTACAAAACAATCTTCATCGTAATACAGGCACTAGTCATTATAATTGGATTAGCTGCAATAGTAAAATTAGCTGTTGCTATAGGTGCCAGTCCAGATACTGGTTTCTCAATAAATGCTGCAGCTGAATCTGGATTAATTGCTGTTGGTGCAGGATTAGCTATTGGTTTATCTGGTACCGGAGCTGGCATTGGATTAGGAACTGCTGCTGCATCTGCTGCTGCCGCAATCACAGAAAAACCTGAATCCTTTGGTAAATTACTTGTACTTTTAGCTTTAATTGAAGCTATTGCAATTTACGGTTTCGTTATTGCTTTTGTCCTTGCAGGTAATATTACTCCAGCATAATCAGATACAAAAGAAAATAAACTTCAAATACTTTGAAGTTTGAGACGGCATTCTAGCCGTCGTTTGACTATTTTTTTCATTATTTTACTCAGCTGGTTACTCTTTAATCTTAACTACCAACAATTTTTTTAAGCTCGGAATAATTATATCTTTGAATCTTTAATTAGCGTGAATAATTAGGATTCATTTATAAAATAAACCATCTTGAGTTGTATACTTATGTCGGGAAATGCAGATAGATTTGATTTTGCAGCTTGGACAAAATTGCTCCCTCCATCAGAGATACGAGCCTTATTATCCTATAAGGTTAAATATAATTTTGGTGGTGTGCTACCAGGTGCTTTACCAATCCCAACTTTAGCGGATATTCTTATTTCAATTGGTGAAGAGAATAAAGCTGATGAAAAAGAGGGTAGATATGCTGAGGCTATTAATCTATGGAATTATGGTCCAACAGGTGGACATGAATTTGTTTTACGTGTTTTAGCCAATAGACTTCGTAGAGTTGATGATATTAATCTTGATCCAGAAGTTGGTTGGAAAAATGTTATTTTAACAACTGGTTCACAACAAGCTCTTTATGCTATTCTTGATACAATGATTGACCCAGGGGATGTAATTTTAACTCCTAGTCCAGCTTATCTAGGTTTTCTAGCACCAGCTTTTAAATTAGGTGGTGAAATTGTTACTATTCCTACTGATAAGGAAGGGATGATTCCAGAATTTGTTGATCAAGCAATACCAATATGTGAGAAGAAATTTGGTAAGAAACCATCTATATTATATGTTGTACCAGATTCTGATAATCCTAAAGGAACTACCTTGTCATTTGCTCGTAGAAAAGCTTTATTTGATATTGCAGAAGAACATGATATTCTAATCATGGAAGATCAAGCTTATAAAGAAATACAATTTAGCGGAGAACCAATAAAACCCATTAAATCTCTTGATAAAGATAACACTAGAGTGGCGTACCTTAGAACTACCTCTAAGGAAGCAGCGGTTATACGAATGGGTTATTCTGTATTACCTGAGAACTTGAAGAATGAAGTGTTGAAAGATAAAGGCTATTTAGATTTATGTTCTCCAACAATACTTCAGAAAGTTATGGCTATATATTATGAAAAGTACATTGATAAAGTACTTCCAGAATGTTTGAAAACTTACAAAAAGCATGCTGATGCTATGCTGAAAGGTATGGATGAAACATTCCCAGCAGGAGAATATACTCGTCCTTCAGGTGGCTTTTTTGTTTGGTATGAATCCCAGAAAATGTTCAATTCAAAAACATTCTTGCAACAAAAGGGTGTGCCCAATGATATTACTTTTGTTCCCGGAGCAGCTTTTTACCCAATTAAAGGTTGGGAATTAAATGAATCAGGTAGTAAATTAGCTCCCTCTGTAGCCAAAACAAATACCATGCGATTAGGGTATTCCTATAATAATGAAAAAGATATTTATGATGGAATTACTCGATTAGGCAACCTTCTTACAAAAGAATTAGCCTAATAAAATGATATTTGAAATTGTCTTTCAATGAAAGATAATTTCTTTTTATTTTATATTTATAAATTCAGATAAAAAGTGCTTTTCAGTTGGAAAGTAAAAATTATAAGAAGTAAATGCAAAAGTTTTTATCTCTACAGTCTAGAAAGTTGAGAGACTTCGAACAGGTGCAAGTACCCATGAGTTTATTACCTGATAGAATGAAAACAGTAAAGGTTATCGTTCCACAAGAGTATACTCGAAACACTCTTAGATTCCTATCTACTTGTGAAGATATTGAGATTATAGATGTTCAAAAGAAACCTTTTGATCTCTCCTCAACTGACAATGGTCAAATAATTAAAGACTTGTCAGAAAAATTCACTAAAGTAATAGAGAATTTTGAAATATCTGAAAAAGTAGGCAAAATAAAGAAGAAAGTTCAAATTGATGATTCTGATTTTAAGAACATTCTTTCAGATATTGAAGGCGTAACAAAAGAGGTTATAGTAAAATTAGCCCAATTAGATGATCGAGTTATTTTGGCGGAACAAGAGTTAAAGAAGAATAAATCAGTAATTGAAATCGCTCAAAACCTCATACCCTTTGGTTTTAGTTTTGAAGATTTAGATGATGAGCGACCATATTTTAATATAACAATTGGTCGATTAGAGACAAAACGTGTTTCCAGATTCAAATGGAATCTAGATGCAATTACTGATAGTAATTATGTGCTAAAAGAATCAATGATTGAAGGCAATTATTCATTCATAGCTATCGGCACTCTTGAAAGATATCAAGATGATCTTAATCGCTTACTTGCGGCATATGGTTTTGAGAAATCAGCAATTCCTGAACGCATAGGTGGCGATCCTGAGAAAGTGGTAATTAAGAGTAAAGAGAAAATCGTAGAATTACAACAAAAAATTGTTGAATTAAAGAAAGAAGCAGATAGCATAATTAAAACTCATGGAGCAGAAATACTTGTTTTTGGCGAACAATTAGAAATAGAACAAAATTATCTTAAAATCTCCAATATGATGCGTCATACTAAACGAAATGCTGCTTTTTGGGCTTGGATACCAACTAAACGAACAAAACGATTTGAATCTGGTATTAATAAAGTAACTGAGGGTCATGCGATAGTTGAATTCTCAAAACCTGTTTTCGAAGAAAGCGAGTATCCTACCAAAACTTCTGTACCAAAATTTGCTCGTATATATGATGGTTTAGTGAATGCTTATGGAACTCCTGGTTATAATGAATTTAACACAGCTATTCTTTTACAGATTTTCTTCCCAATAATGTTTGGAATTATGTTTGCTGATGTAGGTCATGGACTTTTATTCACATTATTAGGATTTTATGGTATGAGTTTACAAAATAAGAAATTAGGTGGCACTGGATTCATGGATGAGATCAAGGGTTACTTCAAGAGTGGTTATATGCTAATCATTGTATCAGGCATTTCAGCCATGGTATTTGGAGTTCTTTTTGGTTCGTATTTCGGTGCAACACATGAAGTAGCTAGTTTTGTACCTGAGTACCTTTGGTTCTCCCCAGAACATGGAGAACATAATGGCGCTTCTGCTGTTATTTTAATGCTCGAACTTTCATTACTCATCGGTATGGTTCACATGACGATTGGATACATCTTGCGTTTCATCAATAATATCAGACATAAACATTATACTGAAGCAATCCTAGTGACTCTAATGTGGGCTATTTTCCATTGGGCACTTTTCATATTAGTCTTTACTTTCGGGACAAACTTCATGGAATGGTTCAAATGGGATAAAGCTGGAACATTTGATCTAGCACTTCTTTCAATAAATGGACAAGCGATACAGTTCTTTACAATAAATCATGCTTTACTCTTCTTTGTAATAGCTTTCGTTGGACCAATGATAGTGATGTCCGTTTACCTGTTAATACATGGTAAATTAGACGGTTTAGCAGAATTGCTTGAACTATTACTTTCAACCTTATCAAATACTGTAAGCTATGCACGAATTTTCGCTATGAATGCTGTACATGGAGCTTTAAGCTATATTTTCACCTTCAAGATGTTCACAGGTGAAGAATCTGGTTTAGGTGTAGTTAATTATATCGGTATGGCTATTGGTGCATTAGTTATACTGGTTTTAGAAGGATTGTTCTCATTCATTCAAACACTGAGATTGCAGTGGGTAGAATTCTTCTCCAAAGTTGGTTATAAAGGAACAGGCACTAAATTCCATGCGTTAGCTATTGAGAGGAAATATTCCTCTGTTCTTTTCAAATAAAGAGAAAAAACAGATCTGCTTTTAGCAGATTCTTTTTTATTTTTTAATTTTTGATTGTAAAAGTTTTTTTTGAGGAGTCTTTAGAACTCCTCTAAAATTATAAGAAAAAATGTATTAAAAACTGAATTCGAATTCTTCTTCTTTTGGTTCAGGTTTCACTCTTCGAGCAGCATCAGCGATGATTTCAGGGTGGTTTTCTTTGACATGGTCACGCCAATTCTTAACCCAAATACCACAATAACAACACATATATTTCTCTTCATTTTCTTCCTTCTTCTCAACATACTTAAGATACTTAGGATGTCTGCGTTTCATATGGTCTTCTTCATCATCTATGAGGCTTTGACAAATTTTGCATATTTTTATTCCATCTTTTCTTCTCACAATGAAGTCATTCATATTTTTAGTCATAACAAAGCCCCCCGGCTTAAAGCAAGTGCTTAGCATGCACTTTGTCTAATAACAGGGATAATTAGTGTTTTTTTGCACTAGTTATTAAATAGGTGCTTAGCTATTATATAAACCCTTTCCCTTATTATACTCGATTTTTGCTAAAACAGAAACTTAGAAACTAATATATTCTTGTTTATTGCACTTGAATAAAATTCATAATAAATTTACTTGAGATTTTTTCTTGTCCTCGCTAAAATCCTAGTAAAAGACGCAAGATTTTTAAAGAGAACATTCTTGTTTGTGGTTACTGCAACGCTGAACTTCTTTAAGCGTATGCATATTGGACTCCGACCTTGCATTAGTTATGCAGAAGGGGGGTCAAGCCTTTAGTAAGGCTCCAGATGTAAACTAAAACCTTCTGGATTAAATCAATAAATAAAACGGGATTATCCCACAACAAAACCGTTAGTCGTCTTTACGATTAGTGTAGTTAAAAAATAATTAGATATGAGGAAATGCTAATGCCACAATATGGATACTCGATTTTCGGACTTGATCCGGATCGTACTGCCATTGCAAGCGCACGAGAAGCTGATATTAGTCCTAAAGCTGCAAGAGAGATTTGCAATACTATTAAGGGCATGTTTCTTGATAAGGCGAAAGAATACCTAGATGAGGTTGTACAGATGAAACAAGCTGTTCCTTACAAACGACATAAGAAACATGTTGCCCATCGTAAAGAGCTTACTGGCTGGCCAAGTGGTCGCTATCCAGTGAAAGCCGCAAAGAGAATCCTTGAAGTACTAAATAACGCTGAAAATAATGCTGAGTTCAAGGGTCTTGATGTTGAACGAATGAAGATTATACATGCAAGTAGCCAAAAAGGAATGGTCTTAAAACGATTCTTCCCACGAGCTCAAGGATCATCTTCTCCCAAATA
>JAEORM010000277.1 GCA_016840905.1 Candidatus Gerdarchaeota archaeon
ACAAGCTACACCTAAAACCATTAAAGATATTATGTTTGAACAAATGGAAGAAAATCTCACTAAAAACGCAGTTGTAACTATTCTCCCAGATCGATTTTATTGTATGGGAGCAATTCGCACTTTCAAAAATAGTGAACCACAGGATTCTATTGGTCATCCATCTGAAGAGGAGTTACAGCAAGCTAAAAATTTTGGTGAACAATTGAAAAAACAATTTAGTATTTAGAAGCTACTTTGGGAAATTTTGTTTCTGATAATTATTTAAATATTGGAACTGCTTAATATTCCGTCGCTATTACATTTGATGAGATTATGAATTAAATGATTTAATTATTCATAATTTTATCAAATTGGTAATTTTTTTAATAATCAATTTTACTTGTCACAAATATCCTCTAATAAAGTTATTATATTAGATATTTTTCATATATACTTTTGAGGAATTATTGTGTCAAAAGCTATCGTACTATATAATTCTCGAACAGGTAATACTAAACAAGTAGCTATGAAAATAGCTGAAGGATTAGAGACTGAGTGTAAAAGCTATAAAGAAATACCAGACTTAAAAAACTATGATTTACTAGTAATTGGTTCTTGGGTAGCAGCAGGAAATATTAGCATCACAGGATCTAGAATGTTGAGAAAAATAAGACGAAAAAATATTGCTGCCAAAAAAGTTGCTTTCTTCTTTACTAGTGGAGATCCAGAACAAGTCTATGTAAATGAAGAAAATAAAGAAAAAAGCATTATTCTTTATAATAAAATGTTCGGACAAATGGAGAATATTTTGAATAAAAAGAAAAATATTACCATTCTTTCTGATCGTTTCTATGCTAAAGGAGCAACACGGATTTTTAAGAATAGCAAAGTGATTGATAATTTTGATCATCCAACTGAGGAAGAATTACAACAAGCTATTAAATTTGGTATTAATTTGAAAAAGCAGTTATAGATTTTATCTTATTTTTTTTTCTTTCTTTCTTTCTTATGTTTTGTTTATGGGTTATATTCTTACACTTTCTATGGATTTTTTTTCATTTTTATTTCTTAATTTTTTCATCAAGTCTAGTAAGAATCTATATAAAGGTAGTTTGTGCGAAGAAACTATCTCATATTCGTGAGAAACCTCACACAAGCATCAGATCCATAGACTTGTTGTTTTGCTCGTGGAGCTCTTTACAGACAAGTAGGATTAAAATGATGGACAAGGAGGCATAATATGAGAGATACTATTACAGTAAAAGGTGCACGTACAAACAACCTAAGGAATATAGATGTGGAAATCCCGAGAGACAAACTCACAGTAATAACTGGAGTATCAGGTTCGGGTAAAACTTCACTTGCTTTTGATGTTATTTTTGGAGAAGCACAAAGGAAGTTTTTTGAATCAATGTCAGCTACTTCTCGAACTATGTTACCAATGCTCGAACGAGCGGATGTTGATTCAATATTGGGCTTATCGCCGGTCGTTGCCATTGAGCAACGCACAGGGACACAAAATCCCAGATCAACGGTAGGAACAATGACAGATATCTCAAGTTATATGAGAATTCTCTTCTCAGTAATTGCTCAAGCTCATTGCCCTTACTGCAACAGCGAAATTGAAACGAGAAATGCTAATCAGATTGTTGACCATCTCATGACTTTACCTGAGGGAACAAGCGTTGAGATCATTGCTCCAGTGAATAAAATCTATGGAGAAGATTTTAGCTATTTGTTTGATGATATTAGGCAAAAAGGATTCAAACGCATTAGAATTGATGGTCAACCAGCAAGTATTAACGATAAATTAGAGCTAGATGAAGAACGAGACTATCAAATTGAAGTTTTAGTTGATAGGTTTATTATTAAAACTGACTTGTATCAGCAGCTTGCTATCTCTATTGAGAACGCAAATAAAATTGGTTATAGTATAATTAGATTTGAATTGAATGATAATAAACTCAGTTCAGAAGCTAAAGAAAAATTCTACAAAGGTTTTGGATGTAAAGAACATCACATTATTATGCATAAATTACTACCAGGAGGATTTTCACCTAATCTTCCAGATAATTCTTGCCCTACATGTTTAGGTATGGGTACTTTACTTAAGGCAGAGCCATACCTAATTATAGTTGATAAAAAGAAAAGTATCCCAAAAGGAGCTTTAACTTGGTATCCTAAATATTGGATGTATAGCTTAAGTCAACACCTGAATTTTAATCTTGATGCTCC
>JAEORM010000278.1 GCA_016840905.1 Candidatus Gerdarchaeota archaeon
ATGGATATGAAGTAATTTTATCTGTTTTTGCTGAAACAGAGGTTAATATTGGTACACTAAAAATTAAAACTATAATAAAGCAGATTTCTAATGGTAGTTTTTTATTTTGTAATGTCATGACTACATCATCCCCAATAATTTTTCAAATTTTAATAAAGGAAAGATTGCTAATAAATTTTTACACCATAATTACAAACAAAATAATGATTAAATTTGGGCCAATTTTTCATTCAAGTAAACTACTTCAAGCTTTACTTTCTTATAAAAATAGCTTGTTGAAAAATTAAATCCCAATTAATAAGATTTTAATAGTATCCCAAAGTTAGTGTTAGTACTTTTAGGAGTTGCTTTTATGACTTCATTCAATTTACTTTCTTTAGGAACAGTAGAAATAGGAAAAAAACTAGTTGTTAAAATTAGTATTTCTGCTGAAGAGTTATTTGAAAGATTTCCTGAATTAACTGCAAAATTATCATTTGATTGTAAAAATATGATACGATTAGCCATTAATAATGATTTAGAACCTCAATTACGAGGTAATAAAGAAGAAACAATTGCCTACTTTTCTGCAATAGAGAATCACTTACAACAATATGGTTTTGATTTAGAGGAAAAAGAAGAACAAGAAGAGGCAGAGGAATTGAAGGGAGAAGATGTTAATGAAGTGGAAAATGTTACTCAAAAAAGCCTAGAAACTTTTGACGAAGATTCTGGCTTGCATGAAGGAAAATTAACCTATGGTGATGACCAAATGGAATCAAGATTAGTTCCCATAAAATTAGAAGAGAAAATCGAACTTTTTTATGAACATGATGGTAGTCCATCAGATAAAGAAGTAATCCGTACCGGTAAAATGGAAATTCTTAATGAATCTGAAAAAGATAGAATCTGGGATATTGATTTAAAATTAGATAATATTTCTGAAACCAATCTTCAAGATGATTCAATAAAGCTTCAAGAATTAAATCCCCAAACAAATCATGAATTAGAATACACCTTTGAAGCTGATGTTGAACCAGTGATTTCAGTAAAAGAATTTATCTCCACTGCTGGAGATCCAGAAATTGAATCTTATTCTTTAGCAGTAAACGCTGAGAATGAAATATACATGAGATTAATAATAACAAATAATGGTTCAGATGACTTGGCAAAAATTGCTGCTTACAAAATCATACCAGATGATTTTAGTAATGCTCAAATCCTAAATCAATCTCTTGGTGAATCAGAAATAAAAGAAAAAGAAGGAAAGCAAGTACTTTTCTGGTATATTGAGAAATTAGCTCAAGGTGCAAACGCAAAATTAGATTTTAGAGTGCAAGTTTTTGTTCCAAATAAAGACGTAAAATTAAGGTCTGGAAAATTTGCTGTAAAATACATTAATCCAAATACCATTAGTGGACTCAAGATAAAATCTTTTGATGCCTATACGAATAATTCTTTCAATATAATTACCTCTGAGCTTGAGGAAGAACCAAATACTTACGAATGTAAATTTAGTTTCAAAAATGAAAGCGAATATGAAATTCGTCTTGTAAATGCTGATGTTTACAAACCAGATTCTCCAAGTGAGAAATTTGTTGATATAGATCCAAATGATCTCCCCATAATTCCTGCAGGAGGAACTTGGGAATCAGAAACATGGACATATCAAACTGAAGAAGGAGAATATCCTGAATTTAAAACAAAAGTTGAATTCTTTACGGTAGCAGATCATCAATTGGCTTCAAAAATAAAATCAAATTATGCTGATATTGAACTTGCTGTTGCATCCTTAGATGGTTCCGTTGGATATGATGTTGAAAAATTACCTTCATTTAGGATAACACCATTCAATCTTAGTGCTAAAATTACAAACACTGGTGGAGCCAATCTTAATGAAGTAAAATTAGTTGAAAATATCCAAATTGAATTTCTACCACCAAAAGCTGAAGAAGTTGAAGTTTTATTCAATGGATCAACAATTGATGTGCCTGAAAACGCTATAGGTATAGAACCTCTTGATCAAGATCCTTCTTGTGAACATACAGTTACAATTAACTTAGAGGATCTTAAGGACACTGATTATGGTGCATTAAAACCAGGTGATGAAATAGAATTTAGATATCCAATTACTGCATTCAAACCTACAAGAGAAACTCTCTATCAAGCTAACGCTATCCTTAGTGCAAATACCTATCCCCCTGGTAAGCCTATTGAGATAAAAGCAGAACCAATCGAAATTGAAGTAATTCACTTAAGAAAGAATCTAGCTAAAGGTAAAAATATACAAGCCTTAGAAACAGAAGGAGAATATGAGATTACTCTTTCAATTAAGAATTTAGGCGAAGCAGAAATTACGAATTACAAGCTAAAAGAAACTATACCTGCAGGATTACAACTATTTGATGTTAATCCAGAAGCCAGTATTTCAGAAAAAGAAGATTCGAAAATTCTTACTTGGAAGTTTGAAACAATTGGTATTGGTGAAACAGTAGAGGTTACTTATAAAATTAAACCTACTGCTGAAGCAAAAATTAGCGATACACAAAAAGATGAATAATAATTTTCATCTTTTTTATTTTTCTTTCTCAGTAAATCTTAATCTATCACTTAACTTGGGTCGTTCTTCAGGGTAATTTGGTTTAAGGCAAGATGCTTCTCCAGCTATCTTATTTAAAGCCCAACAAGCCCATTCTCTAACTCGAGAATTTTCATCTTGCATTGCATCACTTAACGCTGGTATTGCTGGAATTGATTTCTTTTCTAATTCACCTAAAATATTTGCTGCATGACTACGAAATTCTTTACTATCATCCCGTTTCAAAATTGAAGCCAGTATAGGTACCAATAAGCTGTTTTTTTCACCAATTTCACCAAGGGATAAAGCGGCCCATTTTCGAACTTCCCAATCTTTATCCTTAAGAGCTTTCATTAAAGATTGTTTAATACTTTTATCGACTTTTCCAGAAGTACCCAGCATATAGGCAGCAACTGCTCGTGCTCTAGTATCACCAACTCTCAAATCCTTGAGATAATTCTTAATTTCATCACGAGTTAGCTGTATAGTTACTTTTTCTTCTGCCAACCTTCCCACCAGTACAGATAGTTATTGCTTTTCTTATCCAAAAATCTTTCCTATAAAAAAAATTATTGAATATCACTCATTTACATCCCATTTTCCACATCTACTACCCCATCTAGCAACTAATTCATTGTCTTTTCTAATTTCAACTATCTCGCAAATATTTGGACAACCATCGCACTCAAAACCCGTTGCATCAAATTTTATATCAGGAATATCCCAACCATAAAAAGATGTTTTCCGAGGATTCTTTTTCATATCTTCCAATGATAACATTGCTGCTCCTATAGCACCCATAACGTCAAAATTTTCTGGAACAATTATTTCTTCATTTAGATATTTCTTGAAAGCTTCCCTCATACCAAGGTTTGCTGCTACTCCACCTTGAAACATTATTGGTGGTTTAATTTCTTTCCCTTTGCCTACATTATTCAAATAGTTCCTAGCAAGTGCTTCGCATAATCCTTTAATGATATCTTCAGTCGGTTGTCCTAATTGTTGTTTATGAATCATATCACTTTCAGCAAACACTGTACATCTACCAGCAATAGAAACAGCATTACAAGCTTTGCATGCTAAAGAACCAAATTGCTCAATAGGTATATCCAGTCTACTAGCCTGCATATCAAGAAACGAACCAGTCCCTGCTGCACAGACAGTATTCATAGCAAAATCAACAGCTACACCATTACGAATAATGATTATTTTGCTATCTTGTCCACCAATTTCCATTACTGTTTGGACATCTGGATTACAATTCAGAGAGGCTAATGCATGAGCAGTTATTTCATTCTTTACAATGTCAGCTCCAATTATAACTCCCGCTAATTTTCTTGCACTACCTGTTGTACCTACCCCGGAAACTTTTATACCATTTGGAATTTTTTCCTTGAATAAAGCTACACCTCTTTGTATCGAATGAATTGGTTTCCCCTCAGTTCTGATATAAACTGACTCTAATAATTCTTTTTTCTCATTAATTAACGCTAATTTTGTACTTATCGATCCAACATCTACTCCAAGGTAAAATTCATCACCATTTAGTCCTATATTTTGATTATTTATCATTGTTTTTTCTCCTGCTAAGTAAATCTACAAAAGCTTCTACTCTAGTTTGATATCCTGTCTCCCCAGTATGTTCATCAAGAACTAAAGATAAAACAGGAATATCATGTTCCTTACTTACTTGAGGAATAATGCTTCGGGTAATAATTTCAGGCATACATGTGAAGGGGTAGAGATGAATAATTCCATCCCAACCTTTCTCCTTAAATTCAATAATTCCACCTAGTGATTCCTGTGTTTTCCCTCCTAATCGATATTGAACATATGGTTTAGCTTTTTTAATTTCGCATTTGAATTGAGGTTTTTTGAAAAAATTCATTCTCGCACCAATGTCTATCCACCTCGTAAAAGTAATGGGTGTATCAGCAATTACCCCAAGTTCATTGAGTCGTTTCATAATATAGAGATTAATAGCAGGTTCAGCAACAGCATACAATTCACCTAAAATGCAAACTTTCAATGGGTTTGCTGTTTTATCAATTTCTACTGCATCTTCAAACATTTTTGGAATGATTTTTCTTAAACGTCGGATATTTTTCATTCCTTTAGTTTCAACAACAAGTCTATATGCTTCTTCAGCAACTGCTTCTGAAGAACCTCTAACTAATTCAACTGCCCGATAGGTGTTTAGATTCTTGTCTATCTGATCTATTCTGCGATTTTTCACCCAGCCTATTTGAAATGCTCTAAAAGTATCTAAATAGCTTAATCCCTTGCTGCGATTTTTCATTTCTTTTATAAAGCCAATTGGCTGATTAAAATTCAAATAGAGAAATTCAAAATCAAATCCCATATCTTCTAAAATTAATTCATAAATTGGTGTATAATAACCTAATCTGCAATAATCAACAAAAAGTGTTCCTACTAACTCATGAGCTCCTTGCTCTAAAACTTCTATAAAAGACCCAAAGAGCATCTTGAATGGCGTACAAATAAATTCTGGTGAATATTGTGCCCCTAATTGTTTTGTCCTTTTTGTTGGTTTGTTTGGTACAATAACATCATTTCTATTCATTTCTCTTACAATGGATTCCATAACATGAGTAAATGATCCTACATGTGGAAATGATATCGACATATTTTTTCAACTCAATAATATTTTTGAGTTTAAACTACATTTAATGGAACTTCGATTTTATCTAGCAAATGATTTCTTTTACTCTCTCGAGACATTCTTAACATATCTATGAAGGCTTCAATTCTTGTTTTCAATCCAGTTTCAGCAGTCAATTCATCAAAAACTAATTGTAATAATGGAACGTAAGGATCCCTCTTTGAATATCTTGAAGCCATTTCTCCTGCAATAGAATCAGGACCACAACTGAAAACCATAATGTGAATTATCCCATCAATAGTTTTACTTTCTAAGAAATGCATAATTGTCCCTAGGATTTCTCTTTCATAATCAAAATAAATTTGAAAATGCTGTTTTTTTATTTGATTTTCTAATAGCTCTCGAGGCATTTGTTCAGAATGTATTACATCTACACCTAAATCATTCAACATTTTTCTTATATTTAAAGAGATAAAAGGATCATTGAGGACATATGAATGCGCTACAAGAGCAACTTTAAGTATATCCTCTTTATCTTTAATATCATCAAAATTATTAAAATGAATTTCAGATCTTTCCCATTTAAGAAGTGTTTCTTCATTAATAATTAAATTTCTTTTATGTTCCTCATAGCTCTTCATACTCGCTTTAATCGCATTAATAATTTTGAATGGATTTTTAGTAAACATCAACCCAATCTTATAGGCTTTTATAAAAAAACTTAATTTAGTATCTCTTCCTTTTGCTCTATTATAATGTGGCATTATTATAGGTGGCAGATCAGGAAACATTGATGTTAGAACTTCTGCTAAACCAATAAATTTTGGGCAACCAACATTTCTTTTATCACTTCCACCAAAACGAGGGATAAAAAGATAATCAACTTTATCTTTCAAAGCTAAAACATGTCCATAATAGAGTTTTGTAGAATAACAATCTTCATTTGGTGCATTAGTTACTGCGTCTGATTTTATCGCTTTTGTTGTTGCTGGTGAGATCACTACTTCTGCACCTAATGA
>JAEORM010000279.1 GCA_016840905.1 Candidatus Gerdarchaeota archaeon
TATGCTGATGAAGATGCTGAATATATTGAGGAAATAGTTATTGATATCAGTGATCTAAGACCTCTTATTGCTAAACCATACAAACCTGATAATGTTGTTGAAGTTGAAACTGTTGAAAAAGAGAATATTCCTGTTCATTCAGCTTTTCTAGGTAGTTGCACAAACGGTAGGTATGAGGACATGAAAGTTGCTGTTGATATGTTACGAAATAAGGAAGTGGCGAAAAATACTGTTATGAAAATCGTTCCCGCTACAAGATCTGTTCTTGGTACCATGATCAAGAATGGTGATCTTCAAATTCTTTATGATGCTCGGACCGTTGTTAGCAATCCAGGTTGTGCAGGTTGTGCAAGTGGTCAAATTGGTATGACAGGTTTAGGTGAAGTTCAAGTATCAACTGGTAATCGTAATTTCAAAGGAAAGCAAGGTTCAGGAGCTACTTATCTATGCAGTCCAGCAACTGTTACTGCTTCTGCATTGGCTGGGAAAATAACCAGTCCAGAGAATCTTTAATTGGAGGAATAAATGATGAAGAAATCTGTTGAATTAAAAGGAAGAGCAGTAGTAATACGAGATGCAAAAGGTAATCCGATAGATGATATCGATACTGACATGATTTTTCATAATAAATATCTACATATAACCAAAATTGATGAAATGGGTCAATATGCATTTGACAATCTAGAAGGTTGGAAAGACTATGCTAAAAAAGCTCAGAAAGGAGATATTCTAATACTTGGAGCAAATTTTGGTTCAGGATCTTCCCGCCAGCAAGCAGTTGATTGTTTCACTTCACTTGGTGTACAAGTGCTTATTGCAAAATCATTTGGTGCGATTTACAAACGAAATGCTATCAATGCAGGTATGCCTCTTTTAGAAGCTGAGATAATTGATGATAAATCGTTTATTGAAACTGGTGATGATATAATA
Source organism: Candidatus Gerdarchaeota archaeon (assembly GCA_016840905.1). The sequence continues at coordinate 931 of JAEORM010000279.1, forward strand.
GTAAATATTGAAACTGGTGTAATAAAGAATCTAACCAAGAAAAAAGAATCTAAGACTAAAGGTATGTATAGAGTTCAAATGGACATATACCAAGCAGGTAGTCTATTTGCTTATGCAAAAAACATGTAAAGTCTTTTTCTTTTTTTTTTACCTTTTTTCCTTTTTAATAAAGTAAAAATACTAGATTAACCATTTTTTTATTGCTGTTTTGGAGTGTGCAAATTGTCTGAATTAGAAAAGAAATTACAAATCATAGAGGATAGAATGAAGGAACGTTTGTCATCACCAACCGATGCAAAATTATTACGTACTTTGATGGAAACACTAATTGATATTCGAGAAGCATTGGAAGAATTCAATCAATTCTTTAAAATTGATATTGACTTGGACAAACTAGAGGCTTTCCAACCAAGAGAAATAAATTATTCAGAGGAATGGTCACAATCTTTAGTGAAAATTTGTGAAATATTGATTTCTCTTTATGAAAAAATTGATAAAAAAGAATTAGCTATTAAATGGAAGAAAAAATTGGAAGATTTGAAATCAATGTCTTCCTAATATTTTCTATTCTTCATTTTTAGTTTCTACAGGTTCTGACTCAATATCATCTTCTATATACACAACAGTTAATTGATCTTCTTTTGCTAAAGATTCATCACCAGTTTCTTCAGATGGTTCTTTTTCAGGAGCTTTTTTGAACCAAACAAAATAGATTCCTAATCCAAGGAAAATCAACATAAAAATTAGTAAAATTACTAGTAAAGTATCGTTAATAACATATTCTTCATCTAATTGATTATACTCAAAGGGAGGTAAAGCGGCAATTATACCTATTACAAGATAAGCTAAAATTGCTATAGCAAAAATCATAAAACTAAATCCCCAAGGATTTACTTTAATTTGCAGTTCACTGTCAGAGACTTCTCGTTTTTTAGTTTTTTTGGCTCGCTTTTCAGGTAAATCTGCTTTTATTAGATTTAAATCTGTTTCTGACATTTTAACATAACCCTTTGTATTTATGAGCTACTTCTTTATTAAAACTTATTTGAATTCTTTCAAAAGATATATTTTTCATGGAATAAATCCATTCTTATGAATTGGATATGAGAGTAATAAATTGCCAAAGAAAAGTAAAATTCAGAAAGAAATGATAAAAATCATTGAAGATAGATATACAAATTGGGAAGAAAAAGCTCAACTAATTCAATTTATCTTTGATAAAGAAGATTTAGCTCAAAGTGAATTTCTCGAGATTATTTTGAAAAACTCAAAGTCAACAATACGAAAAAGTGCAGCTTCAATTGTAGGGTACTTTAGCCATTTTGCAAAAATTGATGTTCTCATTAAACAGTTGTTTTTCGAACCCGATTGGTCAGTACGATTTGCTTTAGCAAAATCAAGTGCTACTCATTTGAAAGAAGAGGTAATTAACACTCTTCGATTACAATATAATGATTTGTTAAAGGAGTGTAACTATGATAAAAAGTTGCAACATCAATTGATTTTTGTTGAAGCAATAGGCAATATGGGTTATCATTCTGGTCAACCACTTTTGGAAGCAATTTTGGATGAAAAAGGATTAAATAGAGATCCTCTATCAGTTAAAATAATTATACAAACAATTTATTCATTAGGGGAAATAGGTGATAAATCAGTGATTAGCAGACTACTAAGATTTTCAGCAGAAAATCCTACAAATACAGATACAATGAGAAATAGTGCTGAACATGCTATTGATAAAATAGCTAAACGCTTGGGCTTTTCATCAAAAAAGGAATTACTTATTGAAATAAATAAGGAATAAGTAGAAAATAAATGCGAACACAATACACAAACTTATAAAATAATCCTTTCCTAAAACAAATTGTCTTGGATTTTTCCAAACAATCATATCTATTTCCAAATATTACTAAGAATGAGGGAAAGCATTGGCTATTACTAAAACATCTGCTCACACTCAATTGAAAATGCACTTAACAAATATTCTTTTCTTTGCATTAAACATCTTTCATATTATATTTGCTTCAACCTCAGATTTAGCACCAAAAGATACAGGCTTTCTAAGGTTTAAGATAAGTGTATTCTCTCAATTTAATGTTAATCGATTTTTAATCGCGATTGTGTTATTTCTCATTCAAATGATTTTTTCCTATATTGTTTTAGCAAGGAAATTTAGAAAAGCTAATCTAGTGAGGATCAATGAGTTAGGATTAGTTGGTGAAAATAATATTGAAATCCGCAAGAATCTAAGAATTGATCCAAAATTAATTTATAAATGGGTGGAAGAAGAGGCAAGTGAATATAAAATATAATCAGTCAAAAGAGTGTATCTGACTGATACCAATATTCCAAATGCTATGACTATTGATGTTGTCCCAATACCTTTTATTAGAAGATCTTGGTTAGTATTGGATGCTAATTTAATTGAGATTTTGGATGAAAGGGAAATTAGAGCAGTAATAGCTCATGAATTAGGTCATGTAAAATATCTAGATGGATTAGTTAATTTGTTTAGATTTGGGATGAATTTTTTTGTCTTTATAGCGTATTCCTTAAGGATATTTGATGTGATAAAATACTTGATAATAGAAGAACCAAATGTAGAAAATATCCTGTTAAGGATTCTATTTTTACTAGTTTTTATAGCAATTTTATGGGGATTCACTATTCTAAATAATATTTTAATGAATTATACAAGAAGACAGGCTGAACTAATGGCTGATTATTTTTCAGCGAAAAAAATCGGCCGAAATCATATAATAAATGCGCTTATGCTATTAGGTCAAAGATTAGATGTTGTAACAGCTTTTGGAACGGAATTCAAGTGGTTAGGATATCGCGAAAATAAAAGTGATGTCACAAGAGAATTCTTGCAAGGAATAAAGGAATTACCTCCAGAAGAGCTCTCCAAAGAAATCTCGAGACAGAAAGCAGTGTTCATTTACGTGCATCAAAGATTAAAAAATATGAAAAGTGATTTATTCATACCATTAACAAATGATCAAATTGATGAATTAGCTGAACAAGCATGTGAGAAATTACTGAAGCTTAGAGAAGAAGAAATAAAAAATGGTACAGTAAATGGTAGAAGAACAAAGACAGAATTGAATAAATTAACCATAGATTGGTTCACAATTGATGCTGATAAAAATCATTACTTATTGGATGATGAAATAGAGCAATTAGTAAAAGCGCTATTAAAAAATCCTCAGAAAGAACTTTTTGAAAATGATATCGGAACTAGGAGAATGCGGTTAGGACGAGACCATCCTTCAATGAGAGAACGAATTATTTTCCTATATGAATCAATACCAAAGAGTACTAAAGAATCCACAAATGAATGAAATTAGTTTCGGTTTACCCTCAAGATATTCTTTTTTTAAAAGAAAAAATAACGAAAGGTAGAGTAATTATTTTTGTAGGAATCACAATATGGATGAGTAACAAATGGCTATAAAACTAGAGATAGACGAGACAATTATTTCCGAAGAATCAATTGATGTAGTAGATTCTGATTCATTGGATTTCTGCAGCGACTGTCTATACGATTGGTGCACTAATAGATCAGCTATAACCTTTTGTACGATGAAAGTAAAAGGATTATTTGAATGTAAGAGTTGCATATTGAAACTTTTAAAAGAGAAATCTTAACAGTTGAATTTTTTTTTTCACATTTCCATTTGAATATTGCTAAAAATGCCTTTAATGGAATTATTTTGAAAATGCCCATTGCAAAAAAGATTTATTACAAGAACAAGTTTTTGAAGAAAAGAGCGATGTAATGGAGATAATAAATGGAATTAGCAATACAAATATACTATTGGCATGATGTTATGGGTCCTCTATTGACTTTTGCTAAAGGTGACTTTGAGATTTCTATGGAAGATCTTTTAATCCTCCTAAGTTCACAAGAGCCATATCTCCAATCTATGGAATCAAAAATTCTAGGACCATCATATGTTGAAGATAAAATAATAATGACGTATAATAGATGCATAGCAAACCCTGAGACACAAGATGAACGAATATGCTTATTTGGTGCTGATTGTTGGGTATTAATTATTTGTCCGATTGAATTGGAAATAGTTTTATTAAGTAAAATTGAAATTGTCAAGGAAATTTTAGATATAGAATTTGAAATGATAAGTGAAGTTAATCAATTAGATACCTCGTTAGGCGAACGAGCTAGTTATGGAATAGAAAAAATTTATACTGAATAAAATGTCATACATTCTTTTCTTCTAGAGTTATCAAAATAAATATAATGTTTAATCTAGTTTTAACATATTATTCCTAGTGATAGGATTAGTGGAAATCAATTAAGCAACGAAGAATGTGGTCATTTTTATCCAATCACGATAAAATAAGTGACCAATATCTTTCAAGTATAGATAGATATCAATTCTTAAAAAATGGTGAATAAATTTGTTTGATATACTTCGATATGGACTTGATATAGGTGAAAAATCAGGTGCTGATTATGTCGAAGCTCGATTTGATGATCTCCAATTACGCACATTAGGTATAGAGAATCAAAAGATAAAAGAAACAGACCTTAATCGTAGAAGAGGAATAGGTATAACTGCTTATTACAAAGGTGTTTCAGGATTCTCATATACGGGAAGTCTCGAGAGAGATGCTGTGAAAAAATGTGTCGAAAATGCTTTAGGGATTGCAAAGGCTTCTGCAGAATTAGCAACCATTAAACTTAATTTTGACTCACGAGAAAAAACGACTAAGGTCCATGACCTCAAATTACCAATAAAGAAACATCCAATGGATTTTGATTTGAGTTATAAGTTAGATTTGATGGAACGAGTCGAGAAAGCTGCGTTAGCTGATGTAGATTGGATAAAATCCACTCGAGCTTATTATGGTGAGTTCTATGGCACAAAATATTTCATGAATACCGATGGTGATGAAATATCATGGAATCCATTGGTAGTTGATTTACGAATCAGTGTAACTGCTTCAGCAACAACTGGAGATGCCCTAGTTAGAGGACAAAATAGTGCCGGTGGGTCAAAGGGACTAGAATTATTTGAGAAGAAAGATACAACACCAGAAGTATTGGGTGAAAAAGCTCATGAATGGGCAAAAGAGCAAAGAGATGCAAAAGCTTCTCCCGCAGGAAAATTTAGAGCATTATGCGACAATCAATTAAGCGGAGTATTAGCCCATGAGTCATTTGGTCATTGTGCTGAAGCTGATTTTGTATTAACAAATTCAACAGTGCTCATAAATCGATTGAATGAGAAAATAGGTACAGAAAAAGTAACAATAATTGATGAAGGTACACCAAATGAAAAATACAATGGCTTCTGGTTACCTTACGATGACGAAGGAACAAAAACAACAAAGACAGTGCTAGTAGAAGATGGACAATTGAAAGGATATTTACATAGCAGAGCATCAGCAAAGATATTAGGACAAAAACCAACAGGAAATGCTAGAGCAATACACTATCGATATAACCCAATACCAAGAATGAAAAATACTTATTTCGCAGCTGGCGACCTTACAGAAGAAGAAGCAATAGAACAATTAAAAGAAGGAATATACGCAATACAAACCTCAGGAGGACAAGTGAGTCCAACAGAAGGAACATTCCTATTCAAAGCTGTAAGAGGGTATTGGATAGAAAATGGTGAAATAAAATACCCAATAAAAGATGTTACGATAAAAGGTGAACTATTAGCATTATTAAATAATGTAGAAGGAGTAACCAAAGATTTGAAAATATCAAGTGGGTATTACGGAGGATGTGGAAAAAGTGAACAATTCCCCTTACCTGTTGGCTTAGGTTCCGGTAAAATCCTTTTCAGCGAGGCTATGTTTGGAGGCGAACAATAAAATGACCTTTGATACTTTAAAAGATGACTTACTTTCTTTAGCAGATACAGGATTAAAACACGCGAAAAGCAAAGGTGCTGATCAAGCAGAAATTTATGTTTCTAGTCAGAGCGTTTTGAATGTTCGTAGTCAATCTGGTATGATTGATGCTCGTGATGGTTTAAATGA
>JAEORM010000280.1 GCA_016840905.1 Candidatus Gerdarchaeota archaeon
ATTAGAGCCAAGGATTTTTACACTCAAACATTTAACTTTGAAGTAGGTTGGTATCTCAGCCCTGAAGTTGGTTGGTGTGAGTTAAAGCTTCCTGGTAGCTCTAGCGTTGGACTCAATACTCGCAATCCAGAAGAGAAAAAACAACCAAGTTGGGGCATATTAACTATCGAAGTAGAGAATATTGAGGAAACTCATGCATACTTTACTAAGATAGGATTGAATCCTTCAAAGATAATCGATCTTCCTCAAATGGTATCTTACTTTAACATTAAAGATCCTGAAGAAAACACTGTTCAAATTGTTGCTGATCCTAGAATCAATGAATAAGAATTTTCTTCTTTTTTTTCTATTCATATTTTTTTAAATTCTCATACAATTGATTCAAGGTTTTTTCAAATCCTATTATCTCATCAATTGACAATCCGTTATAAAATAGCTCAGTCATTTTTTCTGAAACTTGTTGATATTTATCTCGCAAAGATTTATCTTTGTCAGTTAATTTGATCAATATTTCTCTTCTATCATCTTGGGAAGGATCGCGTTGTATATAACCCATTTTTTCCAATCTATCTAACATTGATGTTAGGGTAGTTTTACTGAGAGAGGATTTTGCAGCTAATTCTTGAATAGAAATACAGTCTTGCTCCCACAAAACAAACATAATTCGTCCCTGTGCAGGATTAAGTTCAATACCTTCTTCTTTCAAGATTTTAGCAAAAATACGTCCAGAAATTTGGTGGATTTTTGCGATGAGAAAACCACCTTTGCTTTTGAAGGTCATTTTTCATCACTAATAATTGCCGCATGTTTCTGGCCTTTATACCAAGCTTTGATGTAATTTGCTTTAATTCGAAGGATAGTAAAATCTGGATCAGTATAACCCAGAGGATAATACTTCTCAGAACCCTCTGACCAAATTTCCCTCTTGAAATCTAAGTCCTCTACAGTATCAGCTAAACCTTGTAGCATAATTCCTTTTGTAACTTCTGGTACACAAAAATAAATCGCAACCTTGTTATTTCTTGTAATGTCTTTGATCTTTTGTGATGAAGTATTTGTACTAATATAGACATGAGTAAAATCATTGTCATATTTTTCCAACATAGATGCTTCATGAGAAAATTCCTTTTTATAACGTAAATTGAAAACAGCTCTTATTTGAGGGAATCCCTTATCATCAATCGTAGTAATATATCCTGCACGTGTTTCTAACATGATTTCTTTGAGGATGTTTAATAGCTCTTCTTTTTTCAATAATAAATCCACCAATTAGTTCTATATAGGATAGTACTATATAGTACTATTTAATCTTTTTCATTATACCTAAAAGGGAAGTAAATGATAATTTGATGAGAAAAATAGTACTATAAAAGTAAAAGTTATTAGTAAAGAGAGAGTTAAAAACAAAAATAATTATTGATTTATTGAATTAAATGGCAATTCATGGAGATAAGTCAAATGGGTCATAAGAAAGGCCTAGAAAAGAATGGTTATATCCAATTACAACAAAGATTGAACAAAGCACCACAAGGCGCACCTCTTTCCAAATCATTATTGGAGATTTTAAAAGTTCTTTTCACTGAAGAGGAAGCTGAACTGGTATCAGTTTTACCGATCAATTTTATTACTGCTGAAAAAGCAGCCAAAATTTGGAAAAAGACAGCTAAAGAAGCTGAAAAAATACTGGATAATTTAGCTGACAAAGGATTATTACTTGATGGCTGCCAAAAGGATAAACGAACATATATTTTAGCTCCACCAATGGCGGGTTTCTTTGAATTTTCAATTATGCGAACAGATGGTAAATTTGATCGGAAAATTCTTTCAGAGTTATATTATCAATATCTGAATGAAGAAGATGATTTTCTTTTTGCTATATTTGCAACTAAAACACCAGTAGACCGAGTGTTTGTTCAAGAAGAAACAATACAATCTAAAGATTATTCAATTGTTCTTGATTATGAACGGGCATCGAAAGTAATAGATACAGCAACTTGTATTACAGTAGGCACTTGTTATTGTAGACATAAGCTGGAGCACAAAGGAAAAGCTTGTAGTCAACCACAAGATGTTTGTTTAACTTTTAATGGTGCAGCTAAAAGCCTTTCAAAACATGGGGTTGCTAAAGAAATAACAAAAGAAGAAGCCCATAAAATACTTGATCGTTGTGTAGATCTTGGATTGGTACAAATAGGAGATAATGTTCAAGGAGGAGTTGCTTGGATTTGTAATTGCTGCGGGTGTTGTTGTGAAGCAATACTTGCTTACAAACGACTAGGATATAATCCTGGTATTTATAGTAATTTTATTCCTAAAACTATCTCTGAGAATTGCACTGGATGCAACATATGTGTTAGGAAATGTCCCGTTGAAGCAATTACATTAATTGAGAATGATAAAAACTCGAAGATTGCAAAAATAGATTATCATCGTTGTTTTGGATGTGGTGTTTGTGCTAGAAATTGTAAAAAAGAAGCTATTATTATGGAGCGAAGGGAGGAATTAATGCATACACCTGAAGATTCCTTTGAACGAGTTGTCAGAATGGCTTTAGATACAGGCAAACTTCAAAATCTCTTATTTGACAATCAACACCTTTGGACACATAAAATGCTCCAGAGATTTGTTGGAGTAATATTGAATCTTGGACCTATCAGGGGAAGAATGGCTGATCATCAATTACAATCAAGATTCATAAAGCGTGCCAGAAAAATAGCAGCTAGACGAAAAAGAAAAATTATAACAAAATAAAATGATAATTAATTTTTTTAATAGTAAGTAATGTAGAATAGAGGGAAGAACAATGGAATGCCCTCGATGTCGAAAACAGGATAAACGTGTGAAAATGAAAGATGTAAAAAGAAAGGGAGGCTTTCATAAACAAACTAAATACATTTGTCCTGAGTGTGGATTAGTACGAATGATTGAGAATAAATAATAAAAAAGTCAAAGAAATAATCAATTCAATTTTTCAATTAATTGTAACTGATGGTAATCCTAATTCTTGTCTCTTTTTATTTATATCAGATTTCATGGAATCAAACGTTGAAGAATCTCGAGGTAAATTAGCTTGCTCCAAAATATATCCATGATTTAGCCATATTTTCTGATTATTGGGATCTAAAGCTAATGCAGTAATACTTGCATCCAGAGATTGAGTATATTGTTGTAAATCACAATAGGTTATAGCTAGATAAAACCAATAAGTGCTATTCATGGAATCAAGTTCAACAGCCTTTGTAAAATAGGTTAAAGCTTTTTCAGGATTGTTTGTTTCGGAATAAAAGGTACCAAGATTTACCCAAGCTTCGATGAAATCGGGAAACTCAGCAATAACCTTTTCAAGTAATTTTACAGCTTCTACATGATTACCATCTGCAAACGCTTTAACAGCCTTATTAACAAGATCCTTGCTTGAAATACAATCCACTCCTAAGGATAAACTTTAGCTAAAACTAAGGAAATAAGGTTGGTTAGGTATTTTAGTTTTATCAAGAAAGAGAAATAGAGATAAAAAAATAATAAAGGTGAATAAAACATTCAATAGAAGTTTTTATTCAACCAAATAAAAATTCACGAGTTTAATATCTTCGTGGTTTTCGTTTTCTGTAGCAGTCTTGACAGTAAACTGGTCGTTCACCATCTGGTTTGAAGGGAACTTCAGTTTCTTTTCCACAGTCTGCACAAGTGACTTTGTGCATTTCTCGTGGTGGTCTGTCGCTATTGCCATATCGACTCATTTTTATATTTCACCAATTATTTTGTTATACATACGCAAAACAACAAAAATCTAAAGTTTAATTTCTACGAAAACGAAATAAATCACGAAAATTCACTCGTACGGGAAAATATCAACTTCTTTTTTTCTGTTTCATTAAATGTATACAAGAAGCTAATCGCAATTATTATTTTTAAAGTTATGTTTAATGTCTCTGTTCCTTGTTAGCTTGACTATTGATTGTAGCTGCTTCTTGTGTAGTCGTTTCTTTTACTGTAAAATTATAGAGAATCAGTTTAATCACATTGGTCTTATTTTTCAAGAGTATTTTTATTCCAAGTATTATGAGTCCACTAAAGAACATCACAACTAAAATTATCACAGCAGTTCTATAGCTCATTAAGCCATATAATAAACCAGTAGTAGAAGAAAAGGGATAAAGAATTTTCATTTCTGGATATAAACATCCATCAAAAAAGATATGTGAAAGTAATCCGATTATTCCTGATACTAGTGAGAGGTACCATTTGAATTTGTAAGTTCTTTTAGTTAATCTTCCTAAAACTAAATAGAATAACCAGCTGAAAAATACACATGGTAAGCAATAAATCATTACACCCATCAAACTATGAGAGTATCCATGTGGAACACCTATTTCAAACAGTAAATAAAGTAATCCTTCTATATCTATTAATATTGTACCTAAGATAATAGATATGGGATCAATATAGGGGATAATTGAAAAGACTATAAATGCAAATCCTACATGAAACCAAGTATAAGGCATATTTGCATCACATATAACCTAGAGATTTACCTTTTAAATAACTTTCATCCAATTAATAATTTAATAAAGATCAATCTATTTCCATTTCATAGGTAATTAGCAGTTCTTCTTTTGTTTTCCAATAACCACCTATTTTTTCAACTGGTTTACTATGAATTTCTAATTCGCCAAAAGATAAACCAGATTTATCATTATCTGAATTGTAAAATTGGAAAACACCTTTTGGACCATCAGGATTAGCTTTAGCCTTATCCAAGCATTGTGTTTGTGATGTTGCGCCAGTATGAGACAATAATTCTAAAGTCATTTTTTTCTGGTTCTTTGTGAAAGTATATTTTATCTTTTGATTTAATGGGTTTTGAAGGTCTTCTGGTTTTATACCTAATTTCAATTCATTTGATCCATCTAGAATGAATTCCACTTCTGATTTATCAATCTCCAAATACTCAGGAGGAATTATTCCAAAATAATGAATTGGTTGTGAGTTTTCCATTACAGGTATTGATACTACCCCTTTATTTTGTTTATCAACTGGTACTTGAATTAATGTCCATAGAGCAACTGGGCAATCACAGACCTCTAAAACTAAATTGGTTGATATTTTTATTTCATATTTTAATGAGCTTGCAGTTCTATTGTACTTTCCAAAAGTGATGTCCTTACTTAATTGACCAATTATTTTCTCATTGGTTACCATATTGAAAATTTCAATGTTGGTGTCCATTTTTGTCTGAGTGCGTGTTTGCTTTGTGAAAAAATAATCTGCTGGATCCAGATTTCGTTGGCAGAACCATCCTTCGAATTTATCTGGATTTGAATAAAAGAATATTTGTTCAGGAGAAATCCATGTCCGAATTCCCCCTAAATTCCACTCGTCATTTTTTAATACAAACTCTATCTCATCATTTACCCATAAAAGATTTCCTTCACCAAAATCAATGGCTATAATTCTACCACCTTTTTCAGTTATTAGCATTCTAGCGATATCCATTTGCATTAAATTAACTGGAGTATGATATTCAATCTTCTCTTTAAGTGTTAATAGCTCATCCATTAAGAAATAACATCCTTAGTAAGTAATCAAGAATATAACAGAAAATAGTATTTTTATTGTTTTTTACAATCGAAATGATATATTTAGATACGAAAAGCAGCTATCAATAAGCAATTTTAATTGATATTTGACCTACATTATTTGTAATATTTTATATAATTTATCAACTAGTTACTAAATGAGGGATAAAGAATAAAATGACGGGAAAAATAAAAGATAGGTTTAGAACGAGTTTAATTTTTAGTTTGATTTTTATGATGTGTATTGGAACAAGTTTTGTTCATTGTTTTAGTAATGATAATTTATCACAAAAAATGGAAATAAATAAGATGATTCTTGAACCATTTATAAGATATGAAAAATACAGCATTGTAGGTGGTTCATCCGTCACGTTTTATTATCAATCAAGGACTGTCTATTACAATCACTTCTTTAATTTTACAGTACCAAATTATTCAAATGGCTCAATAATTATTGAATCCGAACAAGTGGATAACTTTAATCCTAGTTTTTTAACAGGTGAATTAGGTATCGGTGAAACTTTTGTAGAAAATTGCACTTTTGTTGGTTCATTTACTCAAGGTGATAAAATAGATTACTATGAAATAAAATTCACACTCGGAACAGGAACAAATACAACAATTATATTTACACATATAATTTGGGATTTTTATGTTTATAAAATGGGTATTGGTGGTATAATAGGTTTTAGCATCGCGGGGATTGCCATAATTGTACTCATTATCTTCTTAGTCAAACCAAAAAGAAAAGAATATGCTAATGTTTGAACATTAAACAATATTCTTATTCGATATTTTTTTCAAACTCCTTTAGATACTCAGGGATATATTCTTCTGTAGTAATTTTTGACAATTCATTTACAAGTAAACCAAGAGCATATTCTCTTTCGGTTTCATCTATACCTAAGAAGAGAAATCGACTATTTGGTAGCTCATCAGTAAATCTAGGATAATTTTTAGCATCATGCACACGATCATGTGTTCCTGCTATCACCAAAACTTCTTCTTCAATCTTTGATAATTTACCAAATAACTCAAAATCAGCTGCAGCTATAGCCGCTTTTTTCCATTTCCAAACTACAGTATCTTTGAAAGAATCAAGCATTCTTTTCTTTTGCTTTTTAGCTTTCATTCCCATAAACATTAAAGGTGGTAGGATTTTCATTAGAAGCGAGATAATGAAAACTGGTAAGATAGGAGCGAGCCACTTTAATACAAATTTATTAAACCAAAGTTTATGCATAGGTGCAAAGGTCACATATTGTGGTGCTTTAAGAGTACCATCTAGTAAGCCTTGAAACATTACGGATGCACCCCAACAAGAACCAAATAAAACAAAGTCTTGCCCAGGTAAATCAAAATACTCAATAACCGATTGAACATCCCTCGCATTTTGACTTAAATCCATATGAGCCTTTTTACGTTTGATATTACTGCTAATTTTTTCTCGTGTTTCTACAAAATAGAAATCAATTCGATTATGTAACATTTCATAAAAATCATTAAAGAGTCTTGCCATAGTTGACCAACCTGAAATAAAGACTACTGGTCGAATATTTTGAGGATTCTTTTGTTTTACATGTATAACTCTTATAGTTCCACCCTGAACTGGAACATGATGTATTTTACAATTAGGTTCTTCCCAAAAGGATGGTACAGGTTGTTTTAATTCTTCGATTTTTGAACGGATCAATTGTACCTGTTTTTCAGGTGTAGTCAAATAGGAAGTATAATCCTTTATGATATTTGATTTCTTTTTCTTTTTAATCCTATTTAATGCTATATGGTCTTGAGTAATTTCTTTTGTGGTCATATTTAACGCCCGATTAATGGTTTTCAAGAAAGATTATTTTTGAGCCAAAATTTTTAACAAATTTACTTTTATAATTGTTTTGCTGATTCTTTTCATTGTTCTACATAATATCTAAAAATGATATTGGTTGTAAAAAAATGGTGGTATATTATGGAAAGAGAACTAGAAGAATCTGTTAGAAAGAAAAATCAGAGATATACTAAAGTAACATTAGTAAGTATTGGTTTTATTTGCGCTTGTTTTCTACTTTATTTTATCAAAGAATTTATTGCTTTATTCAGATTCACACCACAATTGGATATATTTCAAGAGGCTTATGATATTCTCAATCCAGTGCTTTTCTATAGTATATTTGGAGTAGGTATTGTAGGTTTAATATTACTAATAATAAATTTAGATTATGTTAGAAAAATTGCTACTCAATTTGGTGATAAAATAATTGTTACAAGAAATCTATTTATCACAGCATTAATTATTAGAACTTTAACACTCCTATATTATATCTTTATAGCTTTTGCTGCTTGGGGGGATGATAGTTTCTTACAAAGTTTTATGGTTGGTGGCGATTTAATTAATCATTTATTCATTTTAATACCACTTCTCTATTTGTCTAACACATTAAAAAAAGCTAGGAAAGAGAATCCAGATCAGATCACACGATTAATTTTACCCCCAATCATCTTTTGGTACTTAGTAGTTTGGATCATAGGATATCTTGTAGAAGTGTTTGTTAACTTTGTATTATTTAATAATCAAAATGCGATAGAAATAACGATTATGATAAATAGCTTAGTCCAAATGATTTTCAACTCATATGGAATTGCTATGTTTATTGAATTAGCAAAAAAGAGAGAAAAAATCTTCTTTTGAAAAAAATTAGAGTTGTAGTAAGGAAATACCTCCTAACAACTCGTTTTATTTATTCAATTTACATCAAGAATTCTTTTTTCGCAAGATTTTTCCAGGTTTTATTAATTGATGATTTCCTTTTTCTACCACTAATTCACCATTTACTATAACATGTTCAATACCTTCAGGTAATTGAATTGGATCCAAAAAAGTTGCTTTATCAATAACTGTATCTGGATTAAAAACAACAATATCTGCCCAATTTCCTTCGCGAATTATCCCTCGGTCAAATATTCCTAAACGCTGAGCGGGAAATGAAGTCATTTTTCTAATAGCGGTCTCGAGAGGCATTAATTTTTTCTCTCGAACATAAAGTCCTAGGATTCTGGGATAGGTTCCAAAATACCTTGGATGAGGTTTTCCATGACTAAGTGGTCCTGTTAATGGTATTGTTGAAGCATCTGTACCAACCATCGTATATCGATCAATCATAATTCTTTCAATATCTTCATCACCCATAGATTGAATGGTCCTTGAACCTTTTGCTTTTTCATCAATTAAAATCTCACATAACACATCAAAAGTATCTTCTTTGTTAAGCTCTTGTGCTATTTCAGTCAATGATTTGCCAACGAAAGACTTCCATTTTTCTGTCTCGAGAGAAGCGATAAAGATATTATCCCAGCCACTACCTCTAGTAAAACTTTCAAAATTGATTCCTTCATACCTATCTTTTCGTATCTTTTCTTTTTCTTCAGGATCATTTAGTCTTTCAAGAAGTTTTTCAAAACCACCTTCATGAGACCAAGGTGGTAAAAGAGTCACTAATGAGGTCATACCTCTGTTGTAAGGGTATTGATCGCAAGTAATGTTTATTCCTTTCAAATTTGCTTCTTCAATGATCTGTAATGTTTTTTTGCTTAATCCCCAATAATCCTTACCAGAGATCTTATGATGAGCAATTTGTCCCCCTCGACATCCGGATTTCTTTACAATATCAATTACTTCTTGAACCGCTTCAACAACATATTTTCCTTCATTCCTAATATGACTAAAATAGAGACCATTATATTCTGCAACAATTTTAGCTAATTCAATTACTTCTTCGGTTTTAGCATAAGTTTGTGGTGTATAGATCAATCCCGTTGATAAACCAAAAGCTCCTGCTTTCATACCATCTCGAATATAATCTTTCATTTGTTCTAACTCATCTGTAGATGGTTCGCGGTTTTCATACCCCATTGCGGCTAATCGAACCATCCCAAAACCCATTAAATGAGCGATATTTGAAGTGCAACCCAATTTTTCCATTTCGATCATATATTCACTAAATGATGACCAAGTAATAGTATAATCTAATCCTGGAGGAGCAGACATAGAAAATTCCTTATCAAATAATTCTTTTTTGTTGGGATTAATTGGAGCTAAAGCAACACCACACATCCCTACAACCATAGTAGTTATCCCCTGATGAATTGTTGAAACTGTCATTTGGTCAAAAGGGATGGTATAATCAGAATGAGAATGAATATCGATGAATCCCGGGCAGACGATTAAATTATTAGCATCAATAACCTTCTTAGAAGAAGAGTTAGATAATTTAAATCCTATTTTTACAATTTTTTCATCCTTAAGAGCAATATCAGCAAAAAATCCAGGATTTCCGGTTCCATCAATTATTTTACCATTTTTTATTACAACATCATATTCCAAAAGTATCAACCAATAGAATATTGGTTCAAGAAAATTAGAATATTATGCAAAAATGAAGGAGTTGCTAGTTTCATCACTGAATTCTTTTTATACTTTATCGACAATATTATACTTTGAGGGAGAACTATGTTTGCTAAAAAGCATAATA
>JAEORM010000281.1 GCA_016840905.1 Candidatus Gerdarchaeota archaeon
GTAAGTGGTGCGAAAATAAAATACCCTAATGAAGGTTTAAAATCATTTACTATATAGGATGCATTCCATGATGAGTAATAATAATCCCACTTAAAGAAAAAATTAGAAGTATGTGAAGGGAGATTAGTACTACTCCAAAATTCTTCATTTAGTATAGGAATAAAAGAAATCAATAAAACTAGAAGTGAAATACCTACACAGCTAAAGATAATTGATAAAATAAATCCCTTACTATTTTGAGAATTTTCTTCCCTTATTTGCTGAATCCCATCATCAACCATTTCTATCAAATCCCATTCATCAATTGATACTATTTATCAATATGACTATAAGCTATTACACTTTGGAACATAAAAATCTTTATCAAATGAATTAACCAATATCAGATAGGGAGTGAAAGGACTGATAAAATTTCCACCTAGTTTATTCTTGAATAATCTTATGCCTCCTGATTGGTCAGCTTATTTGCCACTTCTAATCAGTTTTCTAAGTTTACTTATCATTTTTTCAGCTACAATACTAATTATCTCATGGATAAAAAAGAAAAAAATAGGAAAAATCAAATAACTGTCAAAGATAGAGGTTGAATTGATTAAATAATAAAATTAAATTTCCCATTTTTTACATTTACTACCCCAACAGGCTATTGTTTTACCATCTCTAATCACTCTAATTATCTCACAAATATTTGAACAATCTTTACATTCAAATCCTTTAGTTTCATATTGTAAATCAGGTATCTGCCATCCAACAAAATTTGTATCATAAGCTTTCTTGATCATTTTATTTAATGCAAGCATTGCTGCTCCTATAGCACCCATTACAGCAAAATTATCTGGGACAATAATTTCTTGGTTTAATGCACGTTGAAATGCATCGCGTATGCCAATATTAGCTGCTACTCCCCCTTGAAACATAATAGGCCCAAGAATTTCTTTCCCTTTACCTACATTATTTAAATAATTTCTTACAAGTGCTTCTGAAAGTCCTCGAATAATATCTTCTACAGGATGGCCTAATTGTTGTTTATGGATCATATCACTTTCAGCAAAAACTGTACACCTACCAGCAATAGCTATAGCAGTTTTCGATTTTAAAGCTAAATCACCAAATTGCTCAATAGGTATCTCAAGGCGGTTTGCTTGTTGATCGAGAAACGAACCAGTTCCCGCTGCACAGACAGTATTCATAGCAAAATCAACAGCTACACCATTACGAATAATGATTATTTTACTATCTTGTCCACCAATTTCCATTATTGTTTGAATATCATTTCTCTCATTTAGAGATGCTATTGAATGAGCAGTTATCTCATTTTTTACGATATCTGCTCCTACAATTAATCCTGTTAATTGTCTAGCACTGCCGGTTGCCCCCACTCCTGAAATTTGGAATTCATCACCCAATTTCTCCTTTAATATTGCCATCCCTCGTTGTACTGATTGGATTGGTTTTCCTTCTGTTCGAATATAAATTGATTCTATAAGCTGTTTGTTTCCATCAATTACTGCAAGATTTGTACTAATTGATCCTACATCCACTCCTAGAAAATATTGATTTGCCAAAGAATCACTGGCTATACCTTCTTTCGTCTCTTTCAATATTTCTTCTCTTGTTTGAATATCTAAATCATTCTTTGCTTGTTCACTGTTACAATTAACTTCACAATCTAAATTATTACTATTAGTCATAATTAAATGTCTCCCAAGTAACTTTTTCTGGTTCCTTTCCTCCTAGTCTCTCTTCTCGCTTCAAATATAACATATCAACAAATGCTTCCAATCGTGTTTGATATCCTGCTTCACCTGTTTGTTCATCTACAACCATTGGTAATACAGGCATATTGTAGTGTTTAGTAATGATTGGCAAAACATTCTGAGCATTTAATTCAGGGATACAAGAAAAAGGCCAAATGTGTACCATCCCATCCCACCCTTTCTTTTTTAGAAATATTGTTGTACCAATACTCTCTTGCCCATCACCACCAATATATTCTTGCATGTATGGCTTTGCTTCTTTTCGATAGATTTTATAATATTCTTCTTTGAATGGATTGATCTTTGCTGGAACATCAGTGAATTTTTTCAAAGAAACACCACAACGTGCTGCAACCCCTAATTTATTTAACCGTCGATACACATTCAGATTTAGAGCTGGTTCTAACACTCCATAAATTTCACCAATAACTCCAACCTTTAATGGCACAATTGAATCATCTACTTCTATTTCATTCTCGAATATTTCTGGGATTTTCTTGTGAAATTCCTTAATTTCTCTAATTTTCTTTAATTCAAAGAGCTTCTCATGAACTTCTTTAGCGAGTTTTTCAGTGGAGTCATCTACAGCTTCTATTGCTCGATAAAAATTAATTAAATTTTCAATAAGATCTATTGAATAATTCTTTATCCAAATTTTCCGTAAAGCATGAACAGTTCGTAAGAAACTAAAACCATTACTTGCTTCTTTTAAATTACGTATCATATCTAATGGTTTGTGATAATCAAGATTGGTAAATTGAACTTTATAATTTAATTCGTCACAAATGATTTTCTGTAAAGGTCCATATGTGCTTGCTCTGCAGGTACCAATACCTCCAATTTGAAAAACTCTTTCTGCACCTCTATCAATACTATCCAATATAGAACCTAAGCAAAATTTGAATGGTGTGCACATCCACTCGGGTGAATATCTTGAACCACGGGCTATCAATTCTTTATTTAGAGGTTTTGGTTCAATGATGTCCTCTTCAGGTATTTGTAATTCCTTAAAAACAGCTTTGAATAATAGAGTTAAAGATCCAAAGTGAGGACAAGTAACTTTCATTGCTAACACACCTTTAAGCAAAAATTAGTGCTGTATCCTCCCTCAACTCTTGAGGAATATATTCATCTTTCATTTTCTTTATCTGAAGAATGTCTGTGAATGCTTCTAATCTTGTTTGAAAACCCATTTCTCCTGTATGAGCATCCAAAGTTATTACCATCAAAGGTGTTTGTGAATTAATTCTTTTAGCGAACTGTTTGATGTATTCTAATGAAACAGATATTGGTCCACAAATAAAATTAACAATCATTAATATTCCATCGATTTTTTTATTCTCGAGATAATACATTGCTGTACCAACAAGTTCATGCTCAAATTCAAAATAGAGGTAGCTATTATCTCCTAAATAGTATCTTTTTTTCTCTTCTTTTGTTATATTATCAAGATCCTTTATCTTCAATCCAAAATCATCATATGATAATCTTGTTATTTGACGTTCAATTAATGACCGTGGCATTTGTTGAGCTGTGATAATATCTGCTCCTAGGTTTTTGAGTTTAGTTCTCATATCTAAACAAGCAAATTCATCATTTATAATATAAGGATGACTTATAACTGCAATTTTCAACATCTCATCTTCATCTGAAACAATTGGAGGGTCATTTAGTGTTATTTCTGAACGTTCCCATTTCTCTAAGGTTTCTTCAGTTACAATTAGATTTTTCAAATATTCTTTGTCAGCTAGTAAAGCTTTATTCATTGCTTTTATGATACGGAATGGGTTTTTCGTAAAGAGAAAGCCTATTCTGAAAGCAATCTTTTGTAGGCGTAATTTTCCATGTTTTTCTCGAGAGGTAGAAAAGTAAGGCCCAATAATTGATGGGCTATCTTTAATGGTAGCTTTAATAACATCTGCGAGAGCGATAAATTTTGGACAACCAACTTCACGTTTTTTCCTACTAGCAAATCTTGGTATGAATAAATAATCTACTTTATCCTTTAAGGCATGGACGTGTCCATAAAATAATTTTGTAGAATAGCAGTCATCATCAAGCGTAGTTTGAATACCATCTGTTTTCATCTGTTTTGTTGTTTTAGGGGAAATAACAATTTCAGCACCAAGTTTCTCAAAAAAGGTTGTCCACATTGCGCCAAACTTATAATAAAGAAGTGCTTGAGGGATGCCAACTCTTAACCTCTTTTTTTGATTTTGATGAATCCCGACCATCCA
Organism: Candidatus Gerdarchaeota archaeon; assembly: GCA_016840905.1. The sequence continues at coordinate 3,995 of JAEORM010000281.1, forward strand.
GATTTCCTCGAAAGAGGAACTTTCATAAGTTAATTATAATTATTTCTTCATTAATCATTTTTAAGTCACAAATTTCTTTAGAATTTTTTTAATTTCAATGATTTTTTTTAAAAAAATACAATTAAATTTCTTTTAAAATATCCTTGAAATGAAATTTTATGAGTCAATATTCATTTTGACTTTTCCTTCAGCAATAAGAATAAATAGATCAAGTATGCTCTCCAACATCATAATAGTATAAGTCACAGTATTTTGCATTTCTTCATAGCTCTTAGATTTAAACGTCATTGTTTTTATAGTAGATTGAGCATTACCCAAAAAAATTTCAGCACACTTTGGACATACAGTACCAGCTAAAGTTTCAAAGACATAGTTATCAAAATTCTTAACTGAATGTTTCACTTTTTTCATTTGTTGAACTTTTTGTGGTATTATTATTTGACCCGATCCAGTAAATGTGGTATGAAATTCAGTTATTGTTTTACCGGTATTTACATATTCATTAAATGATTCAGGAATTTTTTTGTTCCCATCATTTATTATCATTCTATATTTATTCTCACAATCAACCTGTTTATTATCATCAGAGGAGATATTTTTTTTGCAATATAAACATTGATCTTCTTTATTTTCCTTAAGAACACCACTAATAAAAGGTAAAATTATTGGTTTACCTTCATAACGAATTGGTTTATATTTTTCCATACGAAAAGCTTTCCTTTTCTCCACATCAGTCATTTTTGCCCATTTTTCATGTTCTTGTTTAATCTTTTCAACAGCAAGTTTGGCAGAAAATGATTCAGATAAATGTTGGGTATAAGTTTGAAATTTTGAAATATCTTTTTTATGTAAAATAACTACTCGAAGTTCATCAGGTAATTTTTCATTGCCCATTAGATTTAAGTTTTGTAATGTTGTTAAATGTCTAAGATCATCATATTTTTGGATATCATTATAACTTATGTTTATATCCGTTAAAGAGATATTTCTTTCTAATCCCTCTAATGTGGTAATTTTATTATAAGCAAGATTAATCTCATTTAAATTTACTAATTTTTCTAAATTCGCTATTTTTGAAATTAAGTTATTGGATAGATTTAGAGTTATAATAGGCCATGATTTTTCCAATCCCTCGATTTCCTCCAGTTTATTGTTCTCTAAATAGAGATATTTTAACTTAAGATTTTCAATCCCTCTCATTTTAGAGAGTTTATTATTTGATAATCTAAGAGAAGACAACGTAATTAACTGTTCCAATCCTTCTATTTTCTCTATTTGATTATAGCCCAAGTTTAAATCATCAAGAAGTATTAAATCCTCTAATCCTTCAATTTGTGTGAGATTATTATGCGATAAATCGAGTGCTTTCAAAGTTAATTTAAAATATTTCAAACCATAAATCTGTTTTATAGATGTAATGGATTTTCCTTTAATTTCTAACACTTGATAATTATTATTTTCAACAAAATCAAAAGCATTAATTTGATTAGCTTGTATAGGTATTTTTGTGAGTAATTTTTTAAGCTCAATTTGATATTCTTCACTTTGTTTAATACTTAGGGCTTTAAGAAGGTAAACAATAGCTTCTTCAAACTTATTTTGTTCTACTAGTAATTTACTTAAATTAAAATAATTATTTGGATCAACTGGCGAGTCAAAAATTAATTGTGATCTTAATAAAGCAGCTTTCTCAGTTTCTTTATTACTCACATAGGCATCAACTAAACTATATTTTGCCTGAATATATTTTGGATCTATCACCAAACTTTGTTCAAACGCCTTAATTGCTTCTGGAAATCTCCCCAATCGTCCATAAACACATCCTAAATTAAACCATCCTTGAACATTGTTTGGTTGTTCGGAAGTTAATTGTTGATAGATTTCAACTGCTTCTTTATCCTTTTTCAATTGACCTAAAATATAACCTATTTGTATTAAATAACCGTGATAACTCGGTTCTAATTCTCTTCCTTTTTTATACGCAATTAAAGCATTCTCATAATCATTCAAGTGTTGATAACAATAACCTACCAATAACCATATTTTAGGTCTTTTCGGATTTTTTCTCACAACATTTTTGAATAAATTTAAAGCATTTTTAAAATCCTTTTTTTCAAAAAATTTAGAACCTTCATCAAATTGTTCTTGTTCAGACAATTCGCTTACCCCCAAAAATAACTATGATAGAATTATCTTGTAAATTTAAAAACATTATTTGTTTCCTTTTTTTTAAAAAAAGGAATCTTTATTCTCTTCAGTAATGGGAATTATCCCTTCAGAACTAAGTTTCTGATTACATTTAGGACACATTCCTAAAGATTTTATCCATTCATAGAAATGGACAAGATGAGCTGTTGCACCACAAAGACTGCATTTCCCAACAAGATCGCCATAAAGAATTGGGAAATCACAAACAAAACAGATAGGGACTTCTTTCCCACATGAATTACACTTGTCCCCCTTAATGACCAATAACTGCTCACAGAAATAACAATGATACTGCTTAGTAGTATCTACTTGTCCTTTTTGGAGATAATGTTCATCTGCAAAATATTCTATAAATTGAAAGTGATCAGGTGGAATAGTATCCGCAGGATAATTTATACGATCAGTAGTAAAACCATACTTTGCTGCAAAATTGATGGCTAATTGGTTTGAAGCTGCTGCTTGTTTTTCAGTAGTATTTCTACCAGCAAAATCGTAAACCTTCTGATCAAGTTTTGAGACAATAACTAATGCATCAGTATCGAAAAGAATCTTTGGTCGTGGTAGAATACGTCTATATAGTCCATCTGCGCTAACAATATAGTATTCTGCAAGGTTGATTCGAAATAAATTGCTAAAAGATTTACTCATAGTTATTCTCTCATAAAAAATATGTAATAACTCTATTATAAAAAAGATTAGTGGTAAAATTAACAAAAAAGAATTGAATCAACCAGCAATATTGGCGATTTCTTGAACAATCTAATACAAATAAAAAAATTTGGGCATTAAAAGCCCGGTTCATTATAAGAATAGAATTTATAGATTTGATTTATTATACGAATAGCATTCAAGTAATCAATTTCTGAGATTTTTTTATGTTTTACTTGTAGAATGTCACCAAATGTTTTTAATGCTGCAATTAAAGCTTGCTCTGCTTCATAATTTTGATAAGCTGAAAGAGCAAAAAATAACTTTTCATGGAGTTTTTTAGGAGTGTCCTCAGTTTCAGGACCTTCAAATTGGGTTAACAAGATTGAACATGCGCGCATTAATCGGTCAAGATCAACTTTATGAGTTACTTTGTATTCCTTAATGAAATTCTTAGAAAAACTCACAGTTATTCCTATGTCATCTATAAAGAAGCTTTCTGGAAGCTTCTCTTTTTTAATATCATCATAGGCAGATCCTGGTTGCATTACCATTTTAATACCACCAGTATTAAGAACAACATTTGTACCTGCTTTTTTGATATAATTTATCCCTTTTACAAAGAAATCATCAGTCATAAGTGTTCTTTGGTATCCTTTTGTTTTAAATTTTATTAAAAAAGTAGGAGTAAATCTTGAGAAGGATATAGTTGATTAATCAATTTCTTTTGTTATACGAAATTTATTTATGAGCTTGAAATAATCATTTGTTTATTATGACCAAAGAAAAGAATTATCAAAAAAGAAAATTTTCACCTACTAGAATGATACTTGCAGATTTTAATCGAGTGGCAGCTTCATTCCATAGGGTTACTGGGGTTGTTGAAATTGATATTACAGAATCACTTGAAAAAATGCATCAAATTGAAAAATTAGATGGTTATAATGTATCTATGACTGCTTGGGCATGTAAGTGTATTAGTCAAGCTGTAAAGGAGAATCCCCATCTAAATTCTTATCGTTGGAGAAGAAAAGTGCTTGTATTTGATGATGTAGATATCAGTGTAGTAATAGAAATCACAACAAAAGAAGGTAAAAAAGTTCCATATAATTATGTTATAAGGAAAGTTCAAACTAAAAGTGTTAGGGATATAACAGATGAAATACGCGCCTATCAAGATAAAAAAATCAATGAAACAGACCAATTAACTAGAAGCGGATCGAGTCGGTATATGGGTTTCTTTAGTTATCTTCCTAAATGGTTTAGAAGATTTGTTATCAAACAGCAACTAGTAAATCCTTTCAAATTGAAAAAATTGATTGGCACTGTAGGGGTAACCTCTCTTGGAATGTTCCTTAAAGGTCAAGGTGGTTGGGCTATCCCTTTTGCTGATAAAACATTAAATATAGCACTTGGAGGTATTAAGGAAATTGCGGTATTTCGAGATGGTAAACCTGTAGAAAGAAAACTTCTATGTGTTACCTTCATGATAGATCATGATATTGTGGATGGTGCACCTGCTACAAGATTTATTTCACAATTATCTAAAATGATGGGAGAAACAACCTATTTAGATGATTTAGATAAAATTTGATAAATCATTATACCTCTTTTTTTCTTTTTCTTAAAAGCTAATATTTTTATACATTCTCATTTATATAGGTATGAGGTATAAATTAGAATGGGAGTAAACATTCATTTTAAATTAACAATTATATTATTTAGCTTAATAGGTGCTTTACCTTTTTATTCGCATAATAGTTTAGGACAAGTAAATCAGTTAGATGATAGAATATCAATTGATTCAGATCCTATTATTTTAACTGATTTTAGTGAATTTGAGCTTACAGTGGATGATAGCTATATTCATAGCACAAATTATGGCTCTCATGTAGATTTTGATTATTATGGTGATTGTCCTATAAATCCTATTTATGATCGTTATCTATATACACTACCAGTTAATTGTAGTGATTTTTTCATTAAGGTAAAAGTTAATTATTCTACAAATCTTACCACAGGAGTTTTCATTACATATATTGGTGTAGCAGGTGAAGATCATGGGCTTACCGCAGCAAAAGTTTGGGATGCGTGGGCTGGTAGTCAAGCTAAACATTATATCAATGGATATCCTAATGGTATAGCGGATGATTGTGAAGATGAAGCTAATAGTGCTGGTTTAGCAGGAACAGTTATTTTCCAAATCTCTCGTGTAGATAACATTCTAACTACTAGTATCTACAATGAATATTATACTGTTCTTTATTTGACTAAAACATGGACTACTGGTGTTTCAACTCCAGTATCAGCTATTTCTATTAATCATCGTTCAGGATTAGTTGGTGCTGAATCACATGCAACTTTTTATGATTTCTATGCAAAATTCACTAAACCAGATAATTCAACAGCAAGATTCACTATAGAATTTGGTTTTAATGCTATAATACCTTTTATCATTGTAGGAATATTACTTGGTGCAATATCAATTATTAGAAGAAAGAAGTGATAACAAGGATTCTTTCTTTTTTTTTCAATTTTTTACTAAATCATTTAGTAATAATTTTCAATTTTGAAAACTAATTATATTATCTTAACTTTTAAATCAAGATAAGTTCAAAGATAATTATGTAAGATTATGACTGAACATTAGTCAAATGAAGTTAAATAAAAAACTCAATAATTTAATATTAGGATGATTTTTGTGAAGAAAAAAGATGTGTTTTCTCTATTAACCAATCAAACAAGAAATGCAATAATTACACGTTTACTAGAAGCTAAACAAGCAGCTTATTCTGACTTAATGGATACAACAAATAAAATCTATCCGATACAAAGCACAGGTAATCTAAATTATCATTTGAACTTCTTGTTAGATAATGAAATAATTGTAAAAGATGGGTCTGTTTACAAATTATCTGATAAAGGTAGAGAGATTACTCGTTTTATCACAGAAATCGATCTAAAATGGAAGGATATTGTAAAAATCCTTCGAGGTGATACATTGAGTGTTTTTAATTTAGCTGAACAATTTGAAGAAGAAACAGGTCATAACATGAGTAATGTTGTAAATGAATTTATGGGTTCAAAAATAATTATGGATGAAAAACAAGTTTTTGGACTTATGAATGAATTTGATGAAGAATTTCTAATTGAGGATTATATCGAATTAGAAATTGATGGATTGAAAATAAAACGATTAATACATGAACAAGAAAGTGGGATTGCAAAAACCTATTATGTTTTAGAACATCCTAAAATCAATTATTTTCTTTCACCAAAATATTTTGGTTTATTACAGGATTTTAGCGAAAGAAATTTTGGTTCTATAAAATTATTCGCAAAACAGACTGAAATTGCTCCTTTTATAATAAAAGCTGAAAATAAATCAAATAGTATGTATTTTATTTTAGCTCCATCAGCGATAGATCCTATAGATTCTCCTAAGAAAAAGTAGTTAATTTTTTTCTTTTCTTTTTTTTCATTTATTATTGTATATGCCTTAATTCCAATATTAAAAAATAAATTTTCATTATTCTTAGATTTTTAAAACAAATTAAAAGTTCTTTTCTA
>JAEORM010000028.1 GCA_016840905.1 Candidatus Gerdarchaeota archaeon
ATGTCTCATTGCTATTATATCACAATAATTTTCTACTGTTCTAATAGTATCTGTTAAACTTTCACCTTTCGCAGCGGAAGACGATTTTGGATCAGAAACGCTGATAACTGAACCGCCAAGACGTAACATTGCTGATTCAAAACTCAATCTTGTTCTTGTACTTGGTTCCATAAATAGTGCAGCTAAAATTTTGCCGTCAAGAGGTTTCTTGTTTGATTTTATAACAGTTTCCATAATTTTAGCTTCTTCAAAAATAATATCCAAGTCTTCTCTTGTTAAATCTTTTATAGAGACAATGCTCCTACCGAGAAATGATTTTTTAGACATATTCTTTCAAGACTTATTTCAGTAACTCTTTACTAAAAAAGTTTTATCCTTTAAATTAAAATAAAAAAGGGTTAAATTAGGAATAAATAAAAGAAAAGAGGAAAACTCACAATAAAATTTTGTGAGTTAATTAAATGCTGGCGACATACGTGTAGCACTCGGCGAAGCTCCCATGAACCGCCGTACATAATTACCCAGACTTATTGATGTTAGGAAATACCAACCAGTAAAGCCCATCCAAGTTAAATTCTCATAATATTTGAGATTTGAAATAATTATCCAAATTTCGGGGAATCTAAAAGGCATCCAGGCAACTGGAATATTCAGAAAAGCAGTCCGCATAAGGAAGAAAATAAATGTGATTGGTACAAAATAAACTAACATTGGTTTCATTTGTTGAATCATCATTTCACTTTGGATTTTCTTAATATATTCTTCTCTACGCTGAACTTTTTGCCATAATTTTTTATCAGCTGTATCCATAGCTCTTTTCTTATCTTGATTATGAATCTTTATTTCTTTTTGATGTCTACTAATTTTATCGACATTTACTAACGCTCTAGTTAACAAACTCATTAATACCGCGATAATAATATTGAATAGAATAATAAAGTATGTTGAACCTGGTACGTAAAGTACGCCTATTTTACTAAAGATTAATTGGAACCATTCACCGACGGGATTTAACCAGCTTAGCCAACCCAAGTTGTATTTCTCCTAGATATCTGTATTCTACTTTATGTTACTTGGAACTTTTAACCTAATAAAAGATTTCTTATTATTCAATTAATTGTAGAAAACTGCTACTATTAATTTAAGTATTTACCGATACTATCAGAATCTGTACATTATTACCATTCAAAACACTAAAAATGAGATTTCAAGTAAAAGGTAAAACTTATATCTACGTTATAAACACAACATTCAAAAATGAGAGAAAACTCGCTAAATAATTAGTGAATCAAATTAAAGGACTAGTGAAATCAATGAAACCAAGTGATCGTTTTGCTAAAAAAGTCTGGCGAAAACCACCTAAAAATGATGCTAAAGGAATGAAAACTTCCAATAAAACAGGTTCTACTAAATGTGCTATTTGTAAAGAAATAATCCCAAGCTCAAAGAAGCAATTATTGCGTAATAGCTTCAAATCAGCAAAAAGCTCCATAAGAACCAATAAACCATATGGTGGATATATTTGCACAAAATGCTTGCGCCAGAAAGCAATTGAAGAAACAAGAGCATTACAATGAAGTGAAAGGATTTACCTTTCATTATCCCATTATTTTCAAATTTATTTTATGATAATTAATTATTAATTAAAGTAACAAGAAGGTATTTTTTATTATGGATTTTGAATTACCAGAAAATCTAGAAAAGACTAAAACATTTATTGTACAAGATCATCAAATAGCTGATTTCTTAGGGAGTGGTAAAGTAGCAGTTTTATCCTCTCCATCAATGATTTTAATGATGGAACAAACAGCTATGCTTGCTGCTCAAGAATACTTGCCTGAAGGATGGATAACTGTTGGCACTAGAGTAGATGTTTCTCATCTTCGTGCAACGAAAAAAGGCGAAGAAGTAAAAGTTCTTGCTAAATTAAAAACCCAAGAAGGAAAACATCTCATCTTTGAAGTAGCAGCTTTTCATGGAGAAAATAAAATTGGCGAAGGCATCCATGAACGTCATATCGTTAATAAAGAGAAATTTTTAGAAAGAATACAATAAAAAAAGATAGAAAGGTTATTTTTCTATCAGTCAATTTTTTTTATTCTGTTGGTTGCATACCATCTATCAGGATAATAATTACAGACATGCCAATTGGAATAAGCACATATGTTAACAAAGTCATTAAAACAGTTCCTTGTTGTCCTGATCCGGAGTCCATTATTGCTAATACTGCGAGCATAATAACAAAGAAGATTGGGGTAACAACACCTATTACTAAGAATAATTCAGCAATTACTCCTAATCCTTCAATGAATTCTTTTTCTTCACGAATCTTTTCTCTCATAAGAGCTTTTGTTTCGTTAGTAAGATAGCTAGTAAGATCACCACCAGAAGTAACAACTGAAACAAGACCTTCAAGAAAAGCAGAATAAACTTTAGAAGGTGAATCTTCTGCTGCAAGTACTAACGCACTTAACATATCATAACCCAAAATTTCAATGTTACGGGTGATTTTTTCAGCTTCTTTAGAGATTTCTAATCGAATGTTCTCATTTGCTAATGCGAGAAAGGCTTTATCTGGAGCAACACCTGCTGAAGCCATTGCAGCTAGAAAAGAGCTTGCTGTTGGCAATGATGATTCAAGTGCACGTTTACGATTACTAGAAACATATCTGGGATAAATTAAAAATCCAAATAAAGTTACAATTGGAACTAAAATGCCAATGGTAATTGCACCTACCCAGACATTAGCATTTATTGTAAGATTTACTGCATAGAAAATCCCAAATCCTGCTGGAAAACCAAGAAAGATTGAAATGAAAGTTGTTAGAATAGCTGTAGATAAGTACATACGTAGACTAACTTCCATCCCTGCTTTACGTAGGGTTTTACCTAATTCATCAAATCTTGATAGGAGTGGTTCTACAAATTTTCCAATCCTCATATAAGCGAAACGTCGGTAACCTTTGCTCATGTATACCTTCCTCTACAACTAATAAACCATATTCATTTTAAAATTTAATGATTATGCTACAGACATAGTATAAACTATCTTCCTAATCAACTTTCTTCTAAAAATATAAAAATAGCGTAAAAAATAAGAAAAAAAGGATTATTGTAATCCTCTTAATGCACGTTCATAAGTTTTCTGTGGGTTACTGTAGTATTCTCTAATAATCGTTGCTACATCTTCCCAGAATCTAATCTTCTTCTTAACCATCCATCTGAGAATTACTTTACGTTTTTCAATTTCATCCCAACAATCTTGGTCAGACCAACCTAGTTGATCTCTAATTCGTTCAACAATATAGGAACGACCAAAGAAGGTGAAATTATCTTCTCGAGGATTCCATTTAAAGACTGGATTTGTTAAAAGCTCATTTGTTACTGGATCAACACCAGCAATTTCTGTTACTTCAACAGTTCGTCTCATGAATTTTCCTCCAAGTCGAACTTTTGCTTGAACAGCAACGATATCAAGAGATCGTAATAATGTTCGAGGAATATTCATGGGTTCAGATTCAAGTCTGTGAATAACTGATTCAACAGAATCACCGTGAATGGTAGCAAGACCAAGATGACCAGTAGCCATGGATTGGAATAGCATATATGCTTCTTCACCACGGATTTCACCTACAAGGATATAATCAGGTCTTTGTCTGAGAGCTGCTTTCAAGAGGTCGAACATAGAAATTTCTCCTCTTTTCTTACCATCTTTCTCGACACCACCAAAACCTAATCTTGAAACTGAAGGGATCCAGTTTTCGTGTGGTAAATTAACTTCAGCAGTATCTTCAATAGAAATGATTTTTGCATCTGGTAAAATGAACATTGAAATGCAGTTAAGTAAGGTAGTTTTACCTGAAGCAACACCTCCAGCAATCATAACTGAATGACGATTTTCAATTACAAACCAATAGAATGCACCAATCATTGGATCTAACGTATTTAGCATAATGAGATCTGTGATAGTCATAGGATCAGATCTAAATTTACGAATAGTAAAGGTAGATCCTCTTTGAGTAACCTCTTTACCATAAGTAATATTGATACGACTACCATCAGCTAGTGAAGCATCAACAATTGGGTTGGCAACACTAATGTGTCTACCAGATCTTTGAGCTAATTTAATGACAAAAG
>JAEORM010000282.1 GCA_016840905.1 Candidatus Gerdarchaeota archaeon
GTTGTAGTTGGTTTCTTAGCTGTTGTGGAACTAGCTGAAGGTTTCTTAGCAGCAGTAGAAGTAGTTGTTGGCTTCTTAGCTGCAGATGAGCTTTTTGTAGTAGTGGTTTTTTTATTATCAGACATAACTATCACTTATTTTTTGTATCTATATAAGGAACAAAAGGGAACTATTCAAAAATGTTTTCTAAAAAATTGTTTTTATTATCTTTTTATTCTAGCTTCAACTTTTAGGAGAACATTTTCAAGACTAATTAGAAATGCTTCTATCTCAGATTTTACTATTTTTACTAATCTTCCTGATTGATGCACGAGAATATTCCTTTTCTTCCTGATAACATCAAAAGCTTCCTCTTCTTCTTTTGTTATCAATTCTTCATCACGAAGGAATTTTAATATCATATTAAAATTTGTGAAAATTTCTGGAGGAGCATTAAAATGCTCTATAACGCTTTTGAAAAGTTGCTCTGTTGATCTGAACATAAAAACCAAAGCAGTTGCATGTTCCTCTTCAGTAATTTCATCCCAATGGATTAACCTATTCTTTACATACTCTATATCCGTCTTTAATGAGGTTAACTCATGCTCATAACTAAAGACATCACGAACAATGTCATAAAAAGGACTGTCGAAAAATCTATCTTTGATTATAGCTGTCTGTTTAGGTGTTACTTCCAAATTATCTAGGAGTGGTTTATAAATTCGCCATGCTTGTTGTTTAGCAACCATATTATTGGAATATAGTCTAATAGCTTCTGAAAGTGGTTCAGAGTATTCCTGTTGATAAATTCTATCAAATCTTCTTGACTGTTTTTGTACTGTTCTTTCACCAATTACACTTTCAATTGGGAATTGACTTATAGCTCTAAGATAGTTGTTTCGATTTGTTTGTTCTTCTTCATCTATAGGTGTAACAATTGGTAGAGTTTCTAAAATTAGTTTACGCAAACGACCAATTGAATAATAGGCAAGAATATCACTTAAAATTGTCAAGACACCAAAAATTAAAACGAATATTACTACATTGATGGGATTTTCTATCTTATCTATTATTATGAAATCGAGTGTTATTGGTCGGAAGTGGAGAATAATAATTCCAATTAAATCAGCCAAAGAAAGTATTGACCAAATAGTTGAGAATAAAAATAATGTTTCAAAACTACTCAAGAGGTTGTTTTTATTGCTTTCTTTGGAACGACTAACAAAAGAATCAATATAAAGATAACGAACTTTTTTAACTAATTGAGGTATGAGGATAGTATCGATAGCTTCACTAATTCGTACCTTTTGTTTTTCTGTAAGTGACTCCTCATCATCCTCAAAAATAAAGAGCGTTTCACGATTTTCCCTTAATTTTTTATCATAAAATTTACCAACACCACTCATAAAATAAATCAATATTGGTGAAACCATATAGAGAAATAATGCGGGAGCTATTAACATTAAAGCCCAAAGAATAACACCCCAATTTGGTTCTGCACCTTTTGCTGAAATATAAATGGCATAAACAATAAATTCTAGAATGATAGGAGCATATACTCCTAATAAAAATCTTTGATTAAATAATGCATTAGTAGCTCGTGTTCGTATACTACCAGATTCCATTTATTTCACCAACTATTAAGAGAAAAAATTCTTTTTTAATACTTCCTATGGATTTATTAGTTAAATAACTAACGTAAAAATGGCATAGAAAGATTGGTAAATGTGATAGAAAATGCCAGGTAATTTATTTCAAAACTATTACTCATTGCTTGAGGATGCCAATAAAAATAACATCTCACAATTATATCAATTCGCATTTGAAATCATTAAAGAGGGGATATTAGCAGCTGATCCTAAAATAGCAATTAAGCAAGCTGTTGAAAAACGAAAGGATACACTCTATTTTTCAAATAAAATTAAGTATGAAATCAATAAAAAAGATGGAATCTATGTAATTGGTGGCGGGAAAGCTTCTGCTGAGATGGCTTTAGCTATTGAAGAAATATTACAAGATAAAATAACTGATGGTTGCATCAATGTACCAAATAATATTGATTTAAACGAAAAAAATCTCAAAAGAATTAAGTTAAATATAGCAGGACATCCATTAGTAAATGAGGGATCAATAAAAGGAACTGAGAAGATTCTTTCGCTATTAGAGAAAAAAACTGAAAATGATTTGATTATATGCTTAATCAGCGGTGGTGGGTCAGCTCTTTTGGAATTACCTTATGAATGGATTTCATTAGATGATCTTCAAAAAGTATTTGTAATGATGACAAAAGTAGGAGCGACTATTCATGAATTGAATGTTGTTCGAAAACATCTATCACAAATTAAGGGAGGGAAATTAGCTAAAGCTGCACAACCAGCAAAGGTAATTTCTTTAATAATAAGTGATGTTATTGGTGATAAACTTGATACCATAGCATCAGGACCTACTGCTCCTGACATGAGTACATGGGATGATATGAAAATTATTATTGAAAAATACAAATTAGAACAATTACCAGAATCAATTTTAAAAACCCTGAATTTAGGATTAAAAGGAGAATTATCTGATACTTGTAAAGCAGATGATTCAATTTTCAATAACGTTGTTAATCTAATTATTGCTTCAAATAAATTATCATGTGAAACAATGAAAAAAAGCGGTGAAAAATTAGGATTAAAATCGAAAATAATTACTACAACTTTAGCTGGTGAAGCGAAGGATATTGGTAAAAAATTTGCTAAAGAATTAATAGATGAATCTGAAGATAACATCCTCCTCATAGCCGGTGGAGAAACAACTGTCACAATCAAAGGTGGTGGAAAAGGTGGTAGAAATCAAGAGTTTGCTTTAGCAGCAAGTGAAGTAATTAAAGATAGAAATAATTGTTTAATTCTAGCAATTGGATCAGATGGCATAGATGGTCCTACTGATTCTGCAGGAGCAATAGTTACTGGATTCACTTCAAAAGAGGGGAAAAAATTAGGACTTGAAGCTAAAGATTTCCTCCAAAATAATGATTCATATAATTATTTGAAAAAAACAAATAATTTGTTGTTTACAGGTCCCACAGGAACAAATGTAAGTGATCTGATAATTGGATTGAAAATAAGTAAATAGAAGTAAAATATTGGCTATTTTCAAACAAAGCTTACATTCAAAGATTTTTATATAGGAAGACCGTTAATTAACCTTAATTTGTAAGCATTTTTCAATATAGTTGACATATGAATAATTTGCAAATAATAATAAATATATAAACAAAGTTGAAGAAATAAAATTGAGTGTGTAATAAAAATTGTCAAATTCATCATTATATCAGTATGCATCAAAATATGCTCAGAAAGCTTATGAAGAAGATCAATCTGGTAATTACAAAGCAGCACATCAAAACTATTTGAAAGCAGCTGAAGTTTTACAACAATTAATTCAATTCACTAGCAATCCACAATTAAAAAACATGTATTATGTGAAAGCTAAAGAATATCTTGCTAGAGCAAAAGAGCTAAAAGATCAAGGATTACAAAGAGCTGATGGAAGTAAAAGAAAGACTCCTAAGAAAAGTAGTGGCGGTGATAGTGAAGGGGGAAATGATGATGAAGAAAAAGATGAACTTGAAGAAGCTATCTCTGAAATTATTGTTGTTGAGAAACCTAATGTTAAAATGAGTCAAGTAGCAGGGTTAGAAGAAGCTAAACGAGCCTTGCGTGAAGCAATTATTCTACCAATGAAACGTCCTGATTTATTTAAAGGAGCTAGAAATCCTTGGAGAGGTATCTTGCTATTTGGTCCTCCAGGAACTGGTAAAACTCTTCTTGCCAGAGCAGTAGCTACTGAAGTTGATGCAACATTCTTTAATGTAAGCGCTTCAAGTATTATTTCAAAATGGTTGGGAGAATCAGAAAAATTAGTCACACAACTCTTTGAATCAGCAATTGAAAAACAACCATCATTGATATTTATTGATGAAGTCGATAGTATTGCATCAGCTCGTGGTGGCGGAGAGCATGATGCTATGAGAAGAGTAAAAACTACTTTAATGACCCAAATGGATGGGGTAACCACAAAGAAAGAAGATCGCATTGTAGTTATAGGCGCAACAAATCTTCCTTGGGAAATTGATCCAGCATTTAGGAGTAGGTTTGAAAAACGTATCTACATTAATTTACCAGATTTAGAAGCACGAACCAAAATCTTTGAAATCCATACCAAAGGTGTTGATTGTGATGCAACAATTGAATGGAATCTTTTAGGTGAAGTGAGTGAAGGTTATTCAGGTAGAGATATTCAACTTCTGTGCCGTGAAGCAGTAATGATGCCTGTGCGAGAATTAGACATATCAGGAGCATTAGATAATCCTGATATTATCGCTCGACCAGTTTCTTTACAAGATTTTATGTCAGCAATGGAAAAAATCAAACCAAGTGTTGCACCAGAAGAATTATTAAAACATCGTGATTGGGCAGAAGAATTCGGAAGCGTATAATACTGCTTCCTTACTTATTTTTATTTAGAAACGAATCCTTAATTATTTTTCATTTTAATTGCTTATTGAGGAAAATGGTACGAAATGCAAATATTGAAATAAGAAATTTTATATCAATAAAATATCGTTGCTAGTAAATAGAAGAATACTACTTCAGAAAGAAAGCTAATTTATATAAAACAAAAAGATAAATTATCAATGAAAAAGTATAAGGGAAAAAATAAAACAAATATTTAAAATTAGTAAAGTATGAATTTAAATGTCTAAAAGTGGGAAATCTCATGTCAGTAAAACAGAAGAAGAAAGATACAAAAACAAAGGAGAAAACTCAACAACAAGAAGAGATAATTGAAGAGGAAGAAATCACAGAAGAAGAAATTTCTCCAGAAAAAACTGACAGCAAACCACCACGAGAAGCTACTTTTACAATATCTTTGATTGAAAATCCAGTTACCACAGAAGACAAGATCTATAACGCAATGCTTAGAATAGAACAATTGATACAATCAGATGTAGCAATCTCCAGAGAGGATCTTTTTGATTTAGGGGAAGACATTGAAAGACAACTTTTAGAAATTTTACCTGAATGGATAAATAAACCTTGGATGTTCGTTACCCCAGAACACCAGAAACAACTTGATTCTTGGTGCTCAGACTGGTCAAACTTTCTTATGGAATATGCCCGAATTAATATACAACATATAATTCATATTGAAGAAGAACGAGCAAAGTATCCTTTTAACAATAAACAAATAAAGAAAAGATTAGATAGGGAACAACTTCAAATCATTGGAGATTATATTGTTGCTCAAGAGATGGGTATTTGGTGGGATAAGAAAAAAATCCGTTTAAGACTTTATTGGCGAACCTTAGATGAATGGGCTGATATTATTTATGAATGGAGTATCAAGACAGGTCGAGCTGCAGGTGCTGAACGAGTTATGACTATACTTGATATTCAAAGTGCAAATCAACCATGGAGTACCATACCACAAGAAGATCTAAAACGAATTTTCGATATTATGTTAACTAAAGGATATATTGAATGGGCAGATAAAAAGAAGAGCGCAATTGCGTTCATCTTTTAATCTATAAAATCATTTTTTCAACCATTTTTTCTTTTGAATAGTAGTTAATAATTGTACATTGTATGTATTTGGTAATTGATTTAATGATTCACTGGTAAGTTGGTTTTGAGTTGTAATATATACGCCATTTATTTTTAATGAATCAAATGAGGTTATTTGTTGTGCACCTACTTTTGAATTTGTGGATTGCTGAATCATTGGTGAAGCTAAAATTGTTTCATTGGTAATCCATTCTATTGTGCTTATAATGAAATCCAAATCATTACTTGATTCATATTCACCATTTATACCCCAATTATCTGCTAAGAAATTAGTACCTACTACCACAACTCTACCGGCTAGACTGGTATTCGCGGTTTCATAAGCTGCTACAGCAACATTTGATTGGCTTTGATACCAAGCAATAGATTGAGCATTATCACCAATGATAACCAATCTTGAACCTATATAATCAAAATCAATCAAGTCTTTTGTAACACTATGTGTGTCATTCATTTCCGTTATCAGTACAATATTGTAACTTTGGGTATCTTGATCGTAAATAATAGGATCTGGAATAGTATCTTCTAAAATTGATATATTAAAATGATTTAACAATCGATTTGTCTCATCTAGTTCTGCAGAATCACTAGTAGTACCTAATACAAATAAACCATTTCCTGCTTCAACATAATCAACGATAGCATCAATAGTTTCATTTGCAAAACTTTGATAGTATGCTTGAACAACCTTTTCATCATCTAAATAAAGTCCATAGCTATTTGGATCAGCCATGATTAAAGCATCATATTTATCTAATTGAGTGAAATTATCTGGATGATTTAGTTCAATCAAAGCAATATCAGCTTGTGCTAAAGCAATTCGTAAATCTCTAAATTGACCTATGAGATGATCCATATCCCACACCGAATGATAAACATCAAAACCAAGGCTAACTTTCGGATGGGCAATTTCAACGTTTATGGTGACTGCTAAGTCACCACCTAAACTTCCTTGAATACTTAGAACTTCTTGGTGATTATTGTCAATTGGGAAACTTTCTGGAACATTGAATGTACAATCAACTATTCCACTTTGATTAATTGTTGTGTATTGTTGTATAGAAACAATTGATTCTGCTGGCAAAAGATCTGAGGTAATATTAAATTCTTGTTCACAAGGAGTTATTATTGTTAAAGGAAAATGCCAGATATCACCTTGGAAAATAGTGGGCATCGAAAAAGGTAACTTAGTTGGAGAGACATAAGTAACCATTGGCCAACCATTAACTACTTCTGCATTTGATATAATTGTTTTAGCTAAATCAATATCAGGTATTCCAGCACCAGTATAATAAACGGGATATGATAGTTCCAAAGAAGCACTACTCATTAAAGCTGCTTTAATGAGACCAGGTGAAGTTTTATATCCTTCAGCTCTACACCATGATAATAATGTTGCAGCTTGACCTGTTACTTTTGGAGCTGAAAAACTTGTTCCATAAGCAATTAATGTAAATCCAGATTCTAATAAATCTGGTTTGACACGATGATCTTTCAAGGGACCTATACTACTATAACCTGCAACACCATCATATTGAGTAGCTCCAACAGCAATTGCTTGTAAAGCATCAGCAGGACCCTCAATAGTTGACAAGGAATAACCTGAAGGATCTCCATCATTACCTGCAGATACAACTGTTAGAACATCTTTCTCAAAAGCAATTTGATTTATTAACTCAACTAATGAATTATTTGTTAATATTGGACCACCTATTGAAAGATTGATAATATCAGCATCTGCTACATAAGCTGCCCAGTAAATAGCAGCATATAAGGCTGGATAAGACGCTGTACCTTCAGCATCAGCACATTTTGCTATTATCAGTTTAGCTTGCGGAGCGTAACCAAAAGATCTACTAGCAATTTGCAGTGCTACTAATGTTCCATGATGATAAGTTGTATCATCTAAAACTGAGGAATTTGTATCATAACCATATTCAGTTGTGACAAAACTTTTCTCTAAAATAATTGAATCTTTCAATTCTCTGGAAACACTATACCCAGCAATTCTTATACTCGTATCAATACCTGAATCAAGTACAGCTACTTTAACTCCTTCTCCTCCTTCCCTTTGAGGGATCCAAACTTGTAAGAAAATAAATATTCCTGCAGTAAGAACAAGGATACTTATTACAACGGACCAAATCGTAATTCGAATCTTATTACTGGATGACATGATATTATCTCCGACAGAGCATATATTAGTTCTTTAATATTAAAAAGGTAATAATTTAAAATATATAACCTATATCATTAAAAGCTATTGAAAGCTACTATTTCTAAGGAGCTTTAAAAATTGAAAGATAGTTTTGAGCTAGTTCCTATTGGAACAATTCATAAGAATGATAATGAAATTTGGTTAGAGATTTTTAATGAATATGCTGCAGCAATGTTGAATCTGGAATATTTCTCCCATATCATCACTCTTTGGTGGATATCTGGAATGGATACCAAAGAAAATCGTAAAAATCTCCAAGGACATCCAAAAGTTAAACCCAATGAGAATATACAAGTACCCCTTTCAGGAGTTTTCACTACACGATCACCCAGGCGACCGAATCCTATTGGATTAACGATTGTAAAGATTATAAAAATTGAGGAAAATAGAATCTTTATAGCTCATCACGATGCATTCGATAATACTCCTTTAATTGATATAAAACCCTATATACCAAATTCTGATTGTATTTTAAATGTCAAACTACCAGAATGGTTTGCAATTTTAAAAGAAAAAAGAGAAGAATAGCTGAAAGACTATTCATTAGTAACTCACTCAAAATTCAAAGCAATGCCTGGGCGACCAGGTTCAGCTATTCGAGCTTTGGGATTTTCAGAGTTTGTTGCATAAGTGATTATGATTTCTTTTGCATTAAACTCTTGTTTGAAATACTCTTTAGCATCTTCTAGAGCAGTATGTTCTGATTTTGCTTTGAGTTTAGGATCCCAACCTGGTTGAGCAGCAAATTTTTGTGCATATTTAACTGCAGCATTACCGATTTTCTTAATTGATTCATCAGCCATTATTGCTTTGATTAAATTCTCTGGTTTTGTTTTCCTGATAGCTAAAATTTTGTACATCCAATCAGGAGCAATGAAGATTTCTATTGATTGCAATACTTTCTTTTCCTGCTTTTTAATGGCATTAAAAATACTATCAATATCATCTCTAACAGCTTTCACTAGTAACTCTTCTTCTTCCAAGCTTGTTTTGATTTTCTTTTTATCAACAACTGGGAAGGGTCTTAATGAAGCAAAGGATCCTTTGTTCTTTCTAACAACTTCATTTATTTCCTCAGCAAAATGAGGAATTACTGGAGTCATCAGATCCACTAATGTTAATAAGGATTCTTTATAACCTGGTCCTTTGATTTTTCCTGTTCTTTGTTCATACCATTTCAAATCATTTAGAATATTAAAGAAAGCTGACCCAATAGCACTTCTTGTTCTTTGATTTTGATAATGATCAGCTGCTTCACCAATGTTCTTTTGCAATCTACTAATTATCCATTCGTCTATTCTATTCATTTTATCAGAGAATTTGGTAGTGGTTAAATCAGAGAAAATTTGTTTCATTCGTTTGCCAGAAGCTTCAGTATCAGCAAATCGGAAATTCGCATCACTATAACCTTCACCACAATATGCTAGACCAAATCGAGTTGAATCTACTCCAAATCTGTCAATAGTTTCCTCTAAAGTTAAAGAGTTTCCTGCACTCTTACTCATTTTATCCCCTTCAATTTGGATCATACCATTTCCTTCTGCTTCTAATGGATAATGTCCTTTTGGGAATAGTGCAATATGTTGAAATATATAGAACGTGAAATGATTGAATATCAATTCCTTAGCACTTGCGCGGTAATCGGGAGGATAGAAATACTCGAATTCTTCCTTCATTTCTTCAACTATTTTTCTTGGAAGCTTTGATTTTTCTACTGCTGTTTCGATGGTTGTTTTATTTCTGAAAACATAATCAAATAATTCATTAGGTAATTGTTCAGCTTGGATATCATTTTCATTTATTATTCTAGCAATAGTATAATAGGCCATATAGACAGTACTGTCAGATAAAGTCTCAACAATCCATTCTGGATCCCATGGTAGAGGGGTTCCTAAACCACTTTTCCTTGCACAGGCTTTATCTTGTAACCAATCAATTGTGTATTCAAAAGCTTGTCTTGCTTCTGGTGGATAAATAGTCATCTTTTTATCTAAATGTTCACGAGCTTTCTTTTTCCATTTCTGATTGCTATAAGTAATAAACCATTGATTCTTCAAGATTTTAACATGGTTTTTAGTTTGACATCGACAGATAACAGGTTCAGCTGTTTCCCATAATGAGCTAGTAATATTTTCAGCTTTTAAATCCTTGATTAGTATATCCTTAATTTCACTTACTTTTGTGTCAGCATATTTACCACAATTATCTCGCATTACACCAGAATGATATTCCGTTTTATAGATTTCTTGAGTAGCTTTCTCAGTTTCCTCATCTTCTTGGTCTGTTATGCCCATTTTTTCGATAATATCTTTTGCTGGATGATCACCTAAACCAGGTGCTTTAATCATTGAAATTAATTTAATATCAGATGCGAAATCTTTTGGTAAATTATATTTGGTTAACATTTCAGGATTATTCCAGAGATCCCTTAGTGCTACATAGTCAAATGGAGCGTGGCTTGGGACACTCATCACCACACCAGTAGTGTGGTCAACACCAACAAAAGTTGCTGGTAGTATTTTTACATCTTCTTCTCGGATGGGTGTATGACAAGTTTTTCCTATGATTTCTATACCTTTGAATTTTCTAATTATTTCTACTCGATGCAATTGATCTTGTAATTTGATTACTGTAGGTTCAGAAATGTACCAGATTTCATCATCGACTTTTGCTTCAACATAATCGCCATCAGGATGAATCCACATATTGGTTACACCAAAGATAGTCTCTGGTCTCAAAGTAGCTGGTACCAAGAAGCCGTTCTCGAATGGGAATTTTATTAATGTAAATTCCACTGGAGAAACACCTTCACCTTTCAAACGGTCATGATCACCTGTTGGACTTAAACAATGACCACACCAAACAACTGGATGGGTTCCTTTCTTGACATATCCTAACGCTCTTAGGGTTTCATATTGCCATTCAATAAATCTACTAAATGGTGGACACATAGTTGTTGTGACAAATTCACGTCGCCAATCAATGCTCATACCAAATCTTGTAAATGCTCTTTTTGCTAAAACTTTATAGTAATTAGCAATATGGAGTGGATCGGTAAATTTCTCTAATTGAGAATCGGGAACACCACTTTGGCGTAAAATTCGTTTTTGAACTTCATCACCTTTCTTTATACGCTCTGCTACTCCTTGTATTGGTTGTCCTGTAGCATGCCAACCTTGTGGATAGATTACATTGTAACCTAACATTCGTTTATATCGAGCGTATGCATCAGCTTTCATTGTAGTGTATCCATGACCAACATGAATACTTCCATTTAGATAGGCAATGGGGAATGTTACCATAAATTTCTTACGTGAATGGTCTACATTAGCTTCGAAAATCTTCGCTTCTGCCCATCGTTTTTGCCATTTAGGTTCGACTTTGTTTGCATCATATTCAGCCATTATTTTGGAACCTCCTTGAATCATATTCCCTTTGAAAGGTTTCTTTCACAGGATTATTTGTTGAACCACCAATGTATGAACAGCTTAATGTGAATTTAAAATTCTTATCATAGACTGTTAATTGAGTAATGGTTTCACAATTAACTGGAAAACATTGGTCAGTAGAAGTGGTATCAGTAATTTTATTGAAAAATAATACTGAAAATCCAAAATAATAAGAAATCGTTCGAGAATTCTTGTCTTCTACCCAATAGACGTTATCTCGAAAAGAATAATTATCGGGTAAGAAGAACACTATTCCTCATTTGTAATTCCTCTACTTCTCAAAAGGAGTTTTTTGTTTATAAAAATTTCTCTATTCTGAATAGAGTAAAATATTAAAAATAGTTTTATATTTTATGTGCAAATTTGCCTCAAAACTAGTAATTTTTAATGACAAATATATTAGTTAATTAAGCGGATAATCTATTAGTATTAAAGGAAGTTTGCTTTATCATGCAGGTTGACTTACACGTACATTCAAATGTGAGTTTTGATTCCAAAATAAAGATTGGACTCCTACTGCGTGATCTAAAAGATACAGGACTAGATGGTATAGCAATAACTGATCATGACTCCTTAGAAGCTTTACCTAAAGCTAAAGAAATCGCGACTAAATATGGAGTAAAGGTTTTTACCGCAGTTGAAATTACTACTCAAGAAGGGCATATAGTTGCTTATGGAGTGAATGAACAACCTCCTTATAGAAAACCTGTTGCTGATGTTATTGACTGGATTCATGATCGAGATGGCATAGTTATTTCCGCCCATCCCTTTAGAATTACAGCTCCCAGTTTAGGTGAAAAAATCTACCTCCATCATTTTGATGCTATAGAAATTAATGCTAGATGTACAATATCCCAGAATAGAGCTGCTGAATTAGCTGCTCGTTTAACAAATCTTCCGTTAATAGGTGGTAGTGATGCTCATTTTATACAGAATATAGGTTCAATTACAACATTTTTCTATGATGAATTATCAGATGATGATGATCTAATTTATGCGATTCAACATGGTAATTGTGAAGTAAGGTATAAAGTGCCTGTAAGCTATAAAGCAGAATTAATCCCCGCTATTCCAGAAGAAGAATTAAGCTTAATTGACAAGTTTATTGAAACCAAAAAAGAACCTCCAATGCCAATTATTGAGACAAAAGATATCAAAGTGCATTTTATTGACCGTTCAACGACAAAATAGTCCCCAACTTTGCTGAGTGGTTGGAAAAGATATAAATAGTTTTGCCTATAATTTTTACATACGTTTCTCTAAAAAGATAAACGAGGGGATTCTTTGAAAAAAAGTGCAATCCTAACAATAATAATAATAGCATTTTTCCCAATGGTTACAGCTGTCTCTATGACAAGCTTTGCTTACTATACAACAAATGAATACCACGGTCCAAATAATTTCCAAATATTCCCAGACAGTTTTGATCCTTATTCATCAGTTATGGCCTGGGATCTAGACATTATGGACTTAGATCAAATTGTCTATGATCACCCAGAGATAAATGGTGAAGGTGTTTACGTAGCTGTCCTTGATACAGGATTAGTTGCTAACTGGAGAGATTACTTCCCAGAAGAACGAATCAAAACCGAATGGGGTCGAGGCTTCGTGGATAAAGGTGTGATGGCAGCTATTAATGGCGGAAAATATATTCCCCATGTAGTTGAATCAAGTAATTTCTTTGATGATCACCCACATGGTACACACGTTACAAGTTCAATTATAGGTTATAGTTTATCTGGTACTCAAGTATTAGGAGTAGCCCCAATGGCTACAATTATACCTGTAAAAGTCTTAGAAACTTACGAAGGCATAGATGCAAACTTTGGTACTAATTATGCAATTGCTGCGGGAATTAACTATGTTACAGATTTAGCCATAGCTCATCCTGATAGTCGTTTTATTATTAGTATGAGTCTAGGTTCATTAGGAGAAATTGACGACGTTGAAAAAGCAGCTGTCGATAATGCAGTAGCTCATGGTGTAGTTATTGTTGCAGCTGCAGGCAATGCAGGCATCGAAGGCATGGATTCACCAGGATCATACGCACCAATTATATCAGTAGGTGCAACAGGTTGGGCTTCATGGACTCCAAAATATGGTTATAATGGTGAATGGCTTGCTACAATAGATGGTACTATTTATTCTACTTCTGCTTGGTGGCATTATGATGTCCCTGAAGATAATGCTTACGTTACATATGTTACAGACTTCAGTGGAAGAGTAATTCCAGATGCTGGTTGGGAACAAGAATTGGACGTTCTAGCTCCTGGCTCATGGGTAGTTGGTCCTTATCCCCAAGGATTAGGACAAAGTCGATTACCATGGTGGGCACCCGGTTATGGATATGGAATCGTTGGCGGCACATACTATTTCGTTGGTGGAACATCTATGGCAACACCACATGTTTCAGGTGTTGTAGCTTTGATGTTACAATTAGATCCAACTCTCACTCCAAGTGAGGTCGAAAATATCCTAAAAATAACTGCTGATCCAATACCATTTGCTGGTTCTGCATATGTTTACTATAATGGATTTGAACTCGTTACTTGGGGCTACGACGGACTTGACGCAGTAGGTTCTGGTTTAGTACAAGCTGATGCTGTTGTGGATTATCTTTTAGCATAGAGTAAGAAGAAGAATCTTTCTTCTTTTTTCTTTTTTCTTTTTTAAAAGCAGATTTTCCAAATGATGGAAAAATAGCTATTGTTTAGATTATTTAGAAATCTTTGACTTATTGTTTTGAAAAATCGCATTTTGCGAAAGCTTTAAAGGTGTGATAAAAACACAAAATTATTGTAAACCCGCATCGATAGTCTAGTGGTCAGGACCCGTGCCTGCCTAGTACGGAACCCGGGTTCGAATCCCGGTCGATGCACCATAATTTTTTTTATTAATTAATATCACTAAATATTTTTTAGAGCCCTTTAAAATCTCTCTTTGCTTCTTCTACACCTGTCTCTATTTCTTTGACAATCCTATCAAAAAAATGTTTAAATTCGTCCTTATAACATTCAGCTTTTCCCCAAGGATTGAAAAATGCGATTAATTCACCAGAATCATCCAGAATTTGAAATGTCGGTCTAGCAATAGGTCCTGGTAATGGATCTTTTTCTTTTTTAGGAGGAATAATTTTTAATGTATAATTTTGTTTACAATGCTTCTCAAAAACTTGAGGAATCAATTTTTGTCTGGCATCAAATTCAGCTTGTAAATGAGGTGGTTCTACCATTTTTTACCATCTAATTAATTTGTATAAGCTAAAATAAATTCTATTGTCTATAAGATTTTCTAGTTCTAATTGTGATAGTTATCAATGAAAATTACCTACTAATTTTTTATCTGAAATCGAGAATAGATAACTTCAACAGGCATGGTTCATAAACTCCTTCAAGAACAATAGGATTTCCACTACAATATTTAGTATTTAATTTACTTGTAAACTCAATGATAGTAAATTATATTACAAAAGGAATTCATAGCAGATTTTCTAATCAAAAACAGTACTCATAAATTCATAAAAAATTATTACCAAGATACTGAAACTGTAAAGGTTAAATTTAACAAATTAATAAAAAATGCTATTGACAATCGTCTCTAACAGCCTTTCATTTTTCTCAAGTAATGTTTTAGGGGTTTT
This sequence comes from Candidatus Gerdarchaeota archaeon, assembly GCA_016840905.1. The sequence goes on from JAEORM010000282.1 coordinate 14,899, forward strand.
CATATGTTCAACTAAATCATTCCACAAATCGATATTTTCGTTTTGAAGAATTGAAATGAATTCATCCACTTTTCTTATTGCAGAATAAGATTGTCCTCGAAAGATGTAACAAAAGAGAAGCGATTCAGAAGGTTTCAAAAGAATTGTTAAGTCATGGTGTTTGATCCTTTCAATTGAACCTGATGATTGAAATACTTCGTTGAAGAACATATTTATCGAGGTTATAAAGCCACTAAGTAAAGATTCATCTGTTTGTAGGCTTTCTGGTAAGAAATTTTTCTTATAAATTGGTTCTCCCGTTGGCTTCATTATTAAAAACATTACTGGTGTTTCAACAGGAACTTTCCCAGTATCAATAATTCGCTGTTTAAGTTGAGAGAGCAAATCATCTAACTGAATAACTTCTAATCGTTTTGCGACAGAAGCATTTGTCTCTCTAAGTCGCTCCCATAGTTCCATTTGATTCAATGTTTTATCAAACTCATGGGAAATTCTTTCCGCCAAATGATAAAATCCTTTTTCATCTGCAATTATTTGAGCATTTGTTAATAATTGTTGAGCACCATTTATATCCCAAGCTAATAATGCTAAATTAGCTTTAATCCAAAATACTTCTGCTTGCAACCAATGAGATTTTTGTTTTAGAGAGATTTCTTCTAGTTTTTCGATGATCAAATTTAGGTCTTTTAAGACTTCTTGATTACCTGATGTTTTTAATTCAACAACTAAAATTTCACATAAATTGATAATTGCATCAAAATATGAATCAACATCAATAATATTCATATTTACTATTTGGGTTAATTTTTCTTCAGCATTTACTCTACTTCTACTACGAGTATCTAATTTTAAGACTAGTGCTTCAGCAATTATTGCTTTTTGATGGATGACCAAACTATCATTTTTTTCGTCGATTTCAAGTAGTTCTTTTAGATAATCTTCTGCATCTATTTTATTATTTATAATACAGTAATATTTGATAAGCATGTAGAGGCTATTTGCTATAAATATAGGGCTGCCTGTTTTTCGTCTATATTCTAGACCTTTTTTCAAGAAGCTTAAAGATTTTTTAAAATCACCCTTCTGCAAATAGATATTACCTATATCAAGTAATTTGGCACCTACATTCTGGATACTATTAATTTCATCAAAAATTTCCATACAATGTAAATATGCTTTTAGAGCATCATCAATATTTCCTCGTAATTTTTGGATATCACCAATGTTTGATAAAATATATGCTAATTGTTGCTTGTTACCAACTTGTTTTAAATAAAATAAAGCCTTTTCATAAAACCCATAAGCATCATTCAAATTACCTTTATGATAATTAATGAGACCATAAAGATTGTAAATATTCCCAATCTTACATGGATTTTCGCTCTCCTCAATTATACCTATACAACGATCACAATAAACTAATGCTTCTGAAATATTTCTTGTATTTGCATAAAATCCTGCAATAGAGCTTAAGGCATTAGCTATTTCATATTTGTTACCTATTCTCTCCCTCAATTCGAGATTTTTCTGATAAACCTCTAAAGCTTGATTTGATTGACCTCGTCGCAAAAAAAGACTCCCCATAAGATAATATGTCAACCCAAGATTTTCAAGATCATTTCTTTTCTTGAAAATCTCCAAGCTGTTTTGGAGATGATTATTAGCTTCATCGAAATTTGTTTTGTTTATTGAATACCAGCCTTTTAATAGATGTAAAGAACCAAGCCAATATTCTAATTCATCAGATGCTTGATCATATTTACTTAATAACTCCTCTATTTGATTAATAACTAAATATTCTTCATTAAAACGAGCTAATTCACTAAACATTTTAGCTTTTTGAAAAAGAAAATTAATTTGTGAAACTAAATCAATATTCATTTTATTTTCGTTTAGTATTGTATCAACAATTCCCAAACTATCAAGAAATAAACCTTTTCTCTCGAGAATTTTACTTTTTAAATGTAAGAATTTAAAATAATCCTTGTCATTTTTTCCTATTTTTTCGATGATAATATCTACTTCACTCAAAGCTGTTTTATATTGACCAGTATAAAGATAATCATTGATTTCCTCTAAAATTTTTGTTGTGTTTAACGACAAAATTATACACTGCTTATATTTATTTTACTTTCCTTTATCTATCTTTAGATATGGAAAAATCAATTGAACGATTTAAGGATATTTTGAAATAAAAAATTGTTATAATTTAATAGAAAAAAGGAATTCAGAGATTTGGTGTCATTAACTCAATTGTTTTTTCCTTCTTGTGTGTCCTTATATAATTAATGAATGCTATTATAAGAATAGGGAGACTAAAAGCAAGAGCAAATGCATTACCAATAATTATAGGTAATTGATGTATGAAAGTTCCATAAACAATCCAAAGACAGATTCCTATATTCATCAATAAATACATTGGTAAGGAAATATCTTTAGTGCTTTTTGTAACAAGTGTCTTAATAGTTTGTGGGAGCAAAGCTATTGTTGTCAAGGATGTTGCAATAAAACCAAAAGTGATTATTAGTGTTTCATTGACCAAGTAATTGTTACCTCTTATAAGAAGATTAATCTCAAATTAATATTCATAAATAATTACATATGTGGATTAAAAGATATAGGAAAGAAGTAAAATTAGAAATACTAAAAATAGAATGAAAAGGGAATTTTAATTGTAAGATAATCACATAATTTACTTATGGTTTACTTAGTTTTAACTTTGGATTAAATTATTATATATTAGAATTATTAGTTTAAATAAAAAAATCTAAATAATAAATAACTTTCATTATATTGAAAGGAAAAGGGAATATATGAGTCAACCAATTATTGCAAAATCACGTAATTCTAGATTCAAAAAATTATTTGCCATTTATATGAAAACAAACAGAAAACGTATTTTAACTACAATTTTAATTGGTACAATTATCTTCTTAGCTTTGACAAGTTTTCTAACAGTATGGTATAGTTATAGATATAATGTATTTTTCAATTATATGGATCAAAATTATGATTGGTTAGACGATGATATAGTAAGTGTTTCCGGTGAAGAATATATTTTTGTAAATTATGCAATTGATACAAATTTACTCTCAAAAGCAATAACAGAAGTTAATACGAAATTAGATGCTATAATGCCTAACGTCCGAAAAGCTACTGACGGAATGTTAAAGGTAAATCTGTATCATAAAATGATTGATCAGGAATATGCTGAATATAATTTGTTGACCTTTGATGGGAGTATAAGCAATATAATTGAAGATAATTTAATCGAAGGAAGAATACCTCAGAATTATACTGAACTAATTTATTATAGGTCGACAAGTGAATCGAAGTTCAATATTAATGATAATTTAGAATTAGCAGGTATGCCTCCAAGTTTACAAGGAGAATATAATCCAATTAATTACACTATAGTAGGAATAGTGCCTAATTTAAATGCCAAACTTTACAATAAAGGTTTGTCTACGGATTTATTAAAAAATTTACCATATGATATGACTTATGAACTTGAAGCCCAATTCTTTACAACAAATAATTTGTTTTATGATTTGATAAATACAGTAGAAAATTTTCAATCGATTTTGAGTGCTGCAATTGATATAGCTTATCAATTTACGATAGATCATATAAGGAATAAGAATAGTTATATTACTGCTTTCCAAGATTTTTGGAAACAAGATATTGAATTTAATTATATGCCAGGATATTATGTACTATTCTGCCGTAATTTAGTTGAAGCTTTATGTTCTTTTGAACATTCTTGGCAAACCAAAACAATTAGTTTAATAGGTGCAAGTATTCCAATAGTATTTTTGTTTGGAGTTATAAGTATTGAAACTTTTAGTATTGGTAAATACGAGCAAGAATCAAAATTTCGACTGCTAAAAACACAAGGACTGGATCAAAAAAATCTAAAAAAACTACTTTTTCTGGAAGATGTTATAACAATAGGCTTAAGTTTTCTTATTGGTTTTGCTTTTGGACTTATCAGTGGTTTTTGCATTTTTATGGGATTGAATATCCTACCTGAAGTATCATATTTTGATTCACTAAGACAACCAATAATTATTTCTAGTTTGGTTTTGTTATTTTTCATTTTTGCTTTAATTAAATTCATCTTTGATTTTATCCAATTAAGAAAAGTTTCAACTACAACTGCAGAACTATATACAAGCAAAAGAAGGAAGGTAATTCGGAAAATATTTACATTCCCTGAAATTAATTTTTTACTAACAGGAGCTATGTTAAGTACAATAGGTATTATTTTATTATATTATAATACTCCTTATTTTGATTATAATATAAGTCCAAATATGATGCACCTTATTTTCATATTCTATTTTATGGCTGCTTTTGGTATCCTACTATTACTTATTTCAATATTTCTTATTTTCAATAGAATGATTGTTTTTCTTTGGAAAATAATTGGAAAATCTTCTTGGAAACAAACAAAAAATCATTTCACTTTAGCACTAAAACATTTATCCCTTTTTGGTAAAAATTCCCAAAGAACTATGATGATCATTTTTGTTTTTGGCATGGGTGTTATTCCAGGATTGATAATGTCAAAATCCATTTCAATTCACACACCTCTTGAAGCTAATTTAACAACTGGTTGTTCAGATATTTTAATTGAGGATTGGTTAATTGGTGATCAAATAAGAGATAATATAACAAATATTAATGGAATAATTACAACAGCAGAGATTACAATTCTCGAGCTAGATTATTATGTTAGTACTAGTTATCAATTTGAGGAATATAATACAAGATTCTATACTTTACTGAATATTTCTGAATACCTTAACGTAGTTAATTTTTCATTACTTAAAGACAGTGGGTATACAGAAACTGATATCATTGAATTAAATACTAATTTTACATATTTAATGAATAGTAAATATGCTCAAAGAAATAATTATGATAAGGGAGTCATTTTTAATACTGAAGGAATCACTGATGAACTCTACCAACCTTTAGATTTGATTTACATCAATGATTTTGACTATTTCCCACTTTTATCTAGATCTGATTCCAATGCTGATAGGCATGATCATTTTATTTTCGATGAACCAATAAAAATTGATTGTGTGGTAAGTAAAATGACCGCTGAATTAATTTTAAACACTACCTCAATCTCAACCATAGCTACAAGTTACTTATTGATTAAGACAGAAGCTACTGCTAATAAAACTAGTATTCAAGAAGAATTGTCTAATCAATTTGGATACAAATCAGTGACCCCAGAACAAATATATGACATAAACAATGAAAATATAAGCAGATTTACGAAAATCTTTCTTATGGTAAGTACGATTGTAACAATTCTAGCTGTTATTCTATTTGGGATGGTAAATGCAAGAAGTATTTACAAACAAAGACTTCCTATAATAGATACTGAAATACAAATTGGTGCAAAAAGAAGATTTGTTTGGGGAAATTTCACTATAGAGCTGATATTGATTGCTTTAATACCAATGGTAATTTCTATGGGTATAGCAGTTCCAATAATCAAAATATTTAGCTGTTATTTATTGAATATAACTGAGGATTATGCAAAATTTATTCCTTGGCAACCTTGGTGGTTATTACTTTTGATATCTTTAGGTGGTTTAAGTCTATTGATTATTGGATGGTTTGCAAATTTAATTCCACTAGTAAATAATTACAAATCAATTAAACAGGAGTCATAGAAATGATAAGCTGTCGAGATTTAATTAAGATTTACGAAGACGAAGAACATAACATACGAATTCCTGCATTGCGGGGATGTGATTTATTAATCAATCCAGGAGAAATAGTAGCTATCGTAGGACCAAGTGGTTCTGGGAAAACAACACTAATCAATATACTTGCAGGATTAACAAAACTCTCGAGCGGGGATTGTGTAGTTAATGGTCAAGAACTTGGGAATCTTAATCAAAGTGCTTTGAATAGATTTAGGTTAGGTAATATTGGTTTGATTGATCAGTTTCCTGAACGAACATTATTCCTAAATATAACTGTCGAAGAAAATATGGCTTTTTCAACCTATCTAACATCTGGTGACGTAGGTGAAGAGCTAGATAGAAATTATACTATTCGTAAAAAACTTGGAATTGAACATTTGGCTAAACGACAAGTTAAGTATTTATCAGGGGGTGAAATGATTCGTACAGCTATTGCTTGTGCTTTAGCAAAAAAAGCTCCAATATTACTATGTGATGAGCCAACTGGTCAACTAGATAGTGTAAACACTGAAAAAGTGAAAGTATTATTAAAAGAGATAGCAAAATCATTTGGAACAACTATTTTGGTTGTAACACATGACCCCCGGTTCTTAGATGGTGTAGATCTAAGTTGTGAAATCCGAGATGGAAGAGTAACATCAATGATTACAGCAGAAGACCAGAAATTATTAGAAAACAAATCTGATTTCCCAATAAAATTCAAAGCTCAAATTGATTCTTCAAATAACATTCGAATACCTGACTTAGTTATGCGAACACTTAACGTAAAAAGAGAGCTTGACATTCATCTTGAGAAAGATGGAAAAATAAATTTAACAAATCCAAAAGGATTCAAACCTAAAAAAGTAAAACTTGAGAAATTAGCTGTAAGAAGAAAAATCCTCAAATTAAAACCTTTACCTAAGAATTATCCTGATGTTAAAGAACCACTCATTGAAATAACTAACTTATATAAGATTTATCAAGCTAAAGAAGTTGAAGTACAAGCAATTTCTGGTATTAATTTGACTATATATAAAAATGAATTATTGTTTATAGTCGGACCAAGTGGGTCTGGAAAAACAACATTATTAAAATTATTAACAGGACTTGAAAACACAACACAAGGAACAATAATTCTTGATGGAAAAAACTTTGACAATCTATCAAAGAACGAAAAAGCCAATTTTCGAAGGGAAAAAATAGGAATAGTATCACAACAAGGTAATCTTCATCCATTTTTGACTATAGACGATAATTTTCTCTTAAAAGACATTATTTCCTTTAAGAAATTAAAAACAAGTGAAATTGAAGGATTAAATGATGAATATTTAAAGAAATTCCAGATTGAACATCGAAGGAATCATTTCCCATTAGAAATATCTGGCGGGGAACTACAACGAGCAACTTTAGCTATAGCTGTTTCGAATTATCCATCTATTATAATATTAGATGAACCTACAGCAAATTTTGATTCCAATTTAGCGAAGGAATCAATTAATGAAATTTATAAAATGCATCAAACAACTAACACAACAATAATTATAGCAACACATGATATTTCATTAATTAGAGATGGGGTTCGGGTAGTTGAACTCGAAGATGGAAAAATAGTACGAGATGGGACTGCTTATACAAACTAAGCTATTCATTTCTCTTATACAATGTAAATATAGAATTTAAAAAATATAACTAACTATAAGGAAAAGTGGAATAATGGATCATCAACAAAATGAGTCAACAGAACATCAAATGCCATTTAGGAAAATTCTTACTTTATACTTCAAAGCAAATAAAAAACGAGTAGTCTCAATACTAATTATAAGCTCAATTTTTTTCCTAATATTATCAACAATAGTCCTGGTTTCGTTTAGTTTGTATCAAGATTCATTTTACAAGTATATTGAAACCAATCATAATTGGTTGAATGATAATGAAATAAGTGTTATATCAAGAGGAAGCATTATTGATTCTGAGATTTTAACTCCAAATTATCTTATGAATGGCATTAATGAGGTTGAAACAAAATTAGATGAAATAATGCCAAATGTTTTGAAAAGTAGCACTGGTGTATTGGAAATAACTTTAAACAATTTTATATCTATTAATAATTATTTTGAAATTTTCTTAAGCACGTATGATGATATAGCTATTAACCAAATTAAAAATAACCTACTTTCAGGAAGATTACCTGAAAATTCAACTGAGATATTATTTTATGATGCTTTAAATCAATCATCCTATGAAATTGGTGCTGTGTTTAATCTTACAGGTAAAAAAGTTTACAACAATTACCCAATAATTACTAAATGTCAAGTTGTTGGTATTGTTAAAAATGTGGAATCAATATTTCATGATAATAATCTTTCAACGGATATATTAAGAGAAACTGAAAATTATTTTATAACAACCAGTGATTATTTCTATGATTTAGTGAATAGAATTGATAATAAAAGTAACCATCTTGATGCCTTGATTGATTTTGACTACACTTTTACAATACAACAACTCAGAACTGAAAAATATCTTAGAGAATTAAATGAATACGATTGGGAAGATAAAGCATTTGTCTACTTACCCAATCCTATACATGTGTCATTCTGTAAGGATCTTTACTATGCCTTAAACCATTTTGAAATGGAATGGTATTTACAAATTTTTAAACAATTGTCAATTTGCTTTCCATTAATACTTCTAATTGGATTTATTGGTATTGAATTATATAGAACATTCAATTTTGAGAAAAGGGTGAGCTATCGTCTTTTAAAAATACATGGTGTAGATGAAAAATCACTTAATAAAACTGTCTTTTTTGAAAATCAGATAATTATAGGTTCTGGATTAATAATTGGATTAAGTATAAGTTTGATAATTGCTTATTTTATTGTTCAATTATTGGATATGTCTTCAAATGTATCAATTATTGCAGGATTTTCGAATCCTACATCTATTATTCTTATCTTATGCATTTACTTTACATTCTTATTTGTTAATTATTTCATTGATATAATTCAATTAAAAAAAGCTAAAGTTACAATTATGGAACAGTACAAAACAAAGAAAAGAAGATTCTTAAGTAAAATTTTTTCATTACCCGAATTAAATTTCCTAATACCAGGAATCCCTTTGACAATATTTGGTTTACTACTTTCATATATCGTATATGATGAAGGTAGGGTTTTTGAATATATCAAAGGTATCTACTTTTTTATTGGTTTTAGCATAATGGCCTTTATTGGTATTGTGTTTGTATTATTTGCTGTGATATTTTTTTTAAGACGAATAATGATCTACCTTTGGAATAGATTAGGAGATTCTTTTTGGAAGAGGAGGAAGGGTTTTTTTGCTTTTTCCCTTAAGCAGTTATCTGTATACATAAGAGACTACAAAAATACTATAATGGTTTTCTTTTTAATCGGGTTATGCATAACACCTGGTTTAGTGATGAAAAAGTCTGTGGAATCGCATAATGAACTAGAAGCAAATCTTTCTGTTGGTTGTTCAGATATTCTTGTTGAAAATTGGAATATTGAAGAAAGTTTAGAAGTTAATATATCTAAAATAGAGGGAATTGAATTAACAACAGTAGTAAGTAAAATTGAGCTCTATTTAGGGGATTCATCAAGTATAATAGGAGATTCACGTTATTATATTGACTTATATGTCCTGGCGAATATTTCGGAATTTACGCAAATAGTTGATTTTTCGTTACTAAATCAAGACGGCTATTCAAAAGAGGATATATCACAATTAGACTCTGACCTAAGTTATATAATGAATAGAAAATATGCTCGAAAAAACAATTACAATACAAATGAAAACTTTACAACTGTAGGAATAACACCAAGTGTTTATCAACCAAAGGAGCTAGTTTATATAAATGATTTTAGCTATTTCCCCTTGGTTCCCTTAAGGAGAGTTGTTATAGGATTTGGTGATTATTTTGACCAACCAACCTATATTGAATTAGTTGTTAGTAACCAAACTAAAGATCAGATTTTGGAATATAATCAACGTGAAAGAATCCAAAAAAATTATTTGTTAATCAAAACAGCTGATGGGGCGAACATTACTGCAATAAAAGAAGAAATAACTTCTAAATATCAGTTGACTGCTTATACACTGGAAGATTTTCAAATTTCAGTTAATTCTACAATGAATTTGCTAGGTTTGAAATTATTTAGTATCATTTCAATTATCACAATTGCTTTAGCGACCATTTATGGTTGGTTTAAAGCAGTAAATATCTACAAGGAAAGACAACCAGTAATAGAGATTCTTATTCAAAATGGTGCAAAAAGATGGTTTATTGTAAGCAATTTTACTATAGAGTTGATACTTGTAATACCTATTCCAATAATATTCTCATTAGGAATTGCTATTCCGTATCTAAACAACTTTGGTGATTTTATGATGAATGTCGTAACAAATCATATAGATTTTACAATATGGTATCCATGGTGGATATTTATACTAACGGGATTATTTGTTTTGATTACTACATTGATAGGTTGGTGGATAAGTTCAACCTATTTTGTTAAATCGTATAAATTACATAAAATAGAATAGTAAAATTAAAACCTTTAATTATAAGCATTCAAATATCATAATACAGTAAAAGCATGCAAAGAAAATAATCTCAATTAGTA
>JAEORM010000283.1 GCA_016840905.1 Candidatus Gerdarchaeota archaeon
AATAACATAAAGCAGACCAATATTTATAACACATGATGTTGGATAAACAAGTCCTGTAAGTGCTATTTTGACTTTTGCTAGATCAATAGAATATTCATATGCTTGTAATGTATCAATATAAATTGGTGAAGGAGTACAAGCAATTACATATAAAAGTTCTAAACCCAATTTACTTCAAATAATTAGCTTTATAAGATTGATTTTCTAATTTTCCTTGCGGTTATATTTATGGTTTTAACAATTGAAGAGAAACAAAAAATTAGAGTTCCATTTATTGATAAAATTAAAGGTTATATAGATCTTACAAGAGCACATTTTGCTCCTGTTTGGCCTTTATTATTTAGTACTGGCTTAATGTTAGCCTTTAAAGAAAATAATTTCTTTTCATGGTCATTATTAATTCGTGTTGCTTTAATTGGTCTTTTTGGTTTTGAAGCGGGGATGGTTTTAAATGATATATGGGATAGGAATATTGATCAGATAGAACCAGATGAAGGGATGACTAAATATTGGAGACCATTTAAAGAGCGACCAATTCCTACAAAGAAAGTATCCCTTGCTGAAGCTATCGTTATTTTTTGTGTCTGTCTATCAGTTGCTATAGGATTAATAGCAACATTACCATTCCCAAATTTCCGTTATGTTTATGGTATTATGATTTATGCCTATTCAGTAGAAACTTTTTACAATCTTGTAAAAAGAAATCAGAAATTCTGTTTCGCACAATTATTAGGACGAACAGACCTTGCGGTTTTTCCAATTGCTGGTTATCTTTGTTATGGTTCTTTTACTAGTCTTTCAATACCATTAATCTTAGCTTTTATCTATCCTTGGGCATTAGCACATCTTGGAACAAATGATTTAGCAGATTATGAAAATGATCAAGCAAAACAACTAAAGACAGTCACAGTTCTTTATGGTTTAAAAATTAATGTATTTTGGATATCAATTGCTACCTTACTAAATATTTCAATGATACCCATTCTCTATATATTCTTAGATTTAGGTTTCATTATGTTAGGAGGAGCCATAGCTGCAGCAGTAATTTTGACTTTAGCGAATATATTGATTATAATAAAAAGATCAACAAAAATAAGCCTTAAAGTCCTGACAATGTTTCATGTATCGCTATTAATCTATTGTGTGACTATAATAACTGATTGTGCAATATATCTGAAGACTATTTTATAAATCAGTTATCATTTTTCTTGATCTTTTAGATAATATTTGAACTCATTTGTTCCCATAAAAATGTGAAGATTCAAAGTTTGTTTTTCATTATCAGGAATTTTTTCCTTTAACAATTCTTCTTTAATATTCTTTTTGAATTCAGTTAATGCAATTTGAAATTTAGCATAAATCTCATAGAATTTTACTAAGTGTTTTGATTTTGAGAATTGTATTGATTCAGTATTCAATAAAATATCAGCAGGATTTAAAACCAAATTTTTTCTAAGATAATCTTTCCCCTTCTTTTGTATCAATTCTTCCAAATCATTTAATACAACTGCGAAATCATTAATTATCAAATTTTGAATATTATGTAATAAATTCAAACGTTTTTTTATGTCCATTTGTAATTTAGATAAATTACCTTTTGTAAGTATTTCTTTAATAAAAAGATCCCTTGTTTCTTCTTCAGTTTTTTCTCGATAATTTAATAATTCTGTAAAAACTTCTACTTCTCTTTTCTCTTGTTCTTCTCGTATTTTATCGGTAATTTTTCTAACAGATTTCGATAACTTGTAGTATTTTCCCCAGCTTGTTGCAGTGGTTTCTGCATCTACATCAATTAACTCATCTGATAAAAGTTGCTTTAAATAACGAATAGTAGTTGTTTCAGGTCTACCAACCAACTGACTTAATTTCTTTAAATTCAATGGTTCGTAGATTTCCAACGCAGTAATTATACCAAATTTTACATCATCAGATATAGCTTCTTCATATTTTTCATTTATTCCTGTTGGTGTTTCCTCATTTTTACTCATTATTAATCCAAGTTATATATTAAAATAAGTAACTTAAAAATTATTCTATATAGGAATTAATTCCATTTTGGAATAAACTTTATATAGGAGTGTGTATATGTTCCATTTAGGAAATAGTTCCAAAATGGAATAAATACGAATTTGGAGGAAATGAAAAATGGAATTTACGAATAAAACAGAAAAAATAGATGAAATGGGTCTTGTTGATGAAACTCAAAGAAGGTTTAAACATTTTCTTTTCTTGTTTACAGGACAGCAGATATCCTTACTTGGTTCGTCAATAGTATCTTTTGCAATAATTTGGTGGTTAACAGTATATACGCAAAGTGAGTTGATGTTGGGAATCGCATCAT
>JAEORM010000284.1 GCA_016840905.1 Candidatus Gerdarchaeota archaeon
AATAAAATGCATTGCACATTCCACTAACAATTGAGGAAAGTGACATAAACCACCATGTTGGTAACCATATGATTGCTATTGCCAAATTTAGTGGTACTAAAAATAATCCCACTCTTCCAATAAATAGGAGCCATTTTCTTCCAATCCTATTAATAATAGATTTTGAAGCTAATAGCATAATTATTTGACTAACACTAAATATTGCCCACATCCAGGTGTTTTCAAGATTTGATGCGAATTCACCTCTAACAATAGGAAAAATGGGCCAGCCTAATGCCATGAAGAAATTCATTATACTATTAACTATAACGAATTTTCTAAAAGTTGGATTTTCTTTTATAGGCTTGAAAGTGAATGCACTTCGTTTCTTTAATTTTTTAGTTTCAGGCTCAACTAATAAGATACTAATAATTCCCGCAATTACAAAAAGCCCTGCTGTAATCTCAATGATAATTATAAATTCTGTTTCTTTTGTCTCACCAATATCTCCAAGAAATCCTACAATCAATAATGCTATTGTTGTAGCAATTGCTCCTATTATTGTTATAAAACCAATTAATCCAGCACGGTTCTTTTTGTTTGTTAAATCACCTTGTAAGGCATTGAAAGATGGGAAGAATGAAGCAAATCCAATGGATAGCATTACAACTCCAACAACTAAAAGCCATTCATTTTTAATGAAAGGAAAGGTAGCAAAAGAAGCAGCTGAAATCAATAAACCAATGAACATCATGATTTTACGACCAATGCGATCTGAAATTCTTCCTAAGGTTGATTGAAATGCTTGTTCTACTAGATTTCTTAGAGAGGTAATAAATGATAGAGCTGTTGAAGATGATTCAATAAAAACAGCATATAATCCTGTAAAAGTACGAGCTATAAAATTTGCCGCATTAGAAATTGCTGCTATCAAATAAATTTGAATCTTTATTCTCAATGGTTGTTTATCTATACCATTTCGATTCTCATCAACTATAAGCTCAGTTTCAGTCATTTTTGTCACAGTGATAATTAACATCATTCCAAGAATGTCTTCCTTTTTTAAATTTCACTTTAGTTGAAAAGAAAGAATTGTTGCTCAAATTTTTACAATCGAACAACTTTAGCTAAAAATCAATTTTACGCAATGCATCCCTTGCAGGAATTAAAACCTCGAAAAGTAAATTCATTCCTTTTAGGGTTATTTTATGTCTCTTTATAGTTACCTCTTCTCCTTCTGGTGTTACTCTATTTTCATCTATAACTTTTATGAAACCTTTTTCTTCCATATCAGTTAAAATCTCTGTCAATTTATGATAATCACTAACAGCAGAACTACGTATGGCATAAAATGATAGACCTAAATTTTGGTCATCTGTGGAACCATCCTCACATTGAGCTAATTTAGAGAGTATGGCAATCCATTTATCCAAATCGTCACTTCTGCGTTTCAAACCTTGATCAACTCATTTTAATGATAAATCACTTTTTCTCAGTGCTTTCTGCAATTGATTTTTCTTCGTCCATTAATCGATCAAAGTTTTCAATCACTTTAGACATTGCTTTATCATAGCTCTGTGAGATTATTTGCAATCGAATATATTTCTGAAGAGAATTAATAATTAGATATGAAATCATGAAACCCATTGCTAAGTATAATGAGAGGTTTATGAATAATGTAGGGATATTAGCCAAATAATATTCAATGAAAATTTGGCTACTAGATTGGTATTTGCCAAAAATCCAAATAAATCTTAGAAGATTGAATAAACCGGCTATTATTACTATAATTATTAGATATATGAATAAATCTTTCAAAATTTTTATTGAACTTGAGATTTCATATTGAAATGATCTGAAATTCAGACTACCATCTTTATCAATTATTTCATTATCTTGTAGGGTTAATTTTTCTTTTCGAACAATATACCAAATTATACTGATATAAAATATTAATCCTAAAAAGACTGATAAAGAACAAGCTAAAATAACTCTATTAGCTAAAGCAATATTTGGTACATAAATAGGATTAATGGTTGGTAATATTTTCTCTTGAATTCCCGCATAAAGATAATCTACTGCTAAAAGTATGCCTGTTAACAGTATTGTTCCCAGTGTCATCGCAACAGCAAAGACAATCCGATTTTTCTTTAAAGGTTTCATGTATTAATTATTGTTACATATGTTTTTAAAAGGTTGGAATAATTTGCTTGCTAAAAGATATTTTAGCTTGACTACTACAATTACTAATCTATTTCAGATTTTTCAAAGAAGTTTGACCAATGGTTATTCTACCATAGGTTGGATATTGATAAATGATGTTTATATCTTCAACCTCAAATCGCTCAAATAGAACTTTCTTTAAAACATCTGCAATATACCATGCTGTTTCTATCTTATTCTTCTCCTGAATAGTAAGTAATTCAGGATTAACTTCGTATTCCTCGATGAGAATATCCATTATCTCTTCGGGAATTGCAAAAGATGGTAAAAGAATAACCGCTTTGACTAACATCCCATCTTGAATTTCTTCATAAGGTTTGCGAACAATTTCAGCTGTTCTCTTTAAACGATTTCTGAATTGAACAGCATCTTTAGTTAAGGAGCTACAGTAATGTATAGAATACTTGAAATCTGTTTCCTTAAGAATTTGTAATGCTAATTTCTCACTACCAACAATAACAGACGAATCATCAGCTATTAACTTGAAACCTTGTTCTTCAAGTTGAGAAAGATTTGCATCAGTTGCTTCTAACTCATTCATATTACAGAATTTTATCCCATCTAAGCTCTCGAGATATTCAAGAAATGAAATGATTTCTTTTTTGCGACTAGGTATTACTGGAATTTCTGCTCCAACTAACCAATCATAATTCAAAGCTTTTTCGATATTCTCCTCTTGTTCTTTAGTTTGAGGGTGAAAGCGTATTTCATCTAAACCAGCTTTGTATAATTTCTGTAGGTTGTCCTCAGATGCATATCTACCTGAGGTGTATAAATGGATGTGGAATTTTTCACCAAATTCTTTTTTCATGTTGGTTATATATTCAACAGTTTTATCAATGCATAAAAGTGGGTCACCACCAGTTATGGCTGCTCCTAAAGCATTCATATTACTTACTTCTAGCATAACTCCTGCAAAATTGGTGATGGGACGTTCATTTGCCAAAATAATACTTTTACCTCTTTTCGCTGCATCTAATGAACAGTAATAACAATTCTCACTACATTTTCCTGTTACCAAAAAGAAAAGTTCAGCTCCTTTACGACAATTCTTACATCCAGGAGTTAATTCTCCCTTGAGGTAGGAACCTCCTTCTAACTTTCTGATCTTTACTTTCATATGAGCACCTTTCATTTCTTATTTTTTCTGAGCTCTTCTTCTTACTATAGGGTCATTATCTCGTACTTGTTTAAAAACTTCATCAATATTTTCTTCAGCATCTAAGTTTAAATCTAAATAAACACCTGTTCTACCTACTTTATCACGTGTGGTGAGTATACGGATCCTCTCACGTACTAGGTCTACACTTACACCCACTTTTTTAGCTACAATTGATTCATAACCTATTATTTGCGATTCTTTATGACCTACATCTGTTGGTTCAATTAATAGTAATCTTTTATCGACTCCAGGTACTCTTTTGTTTTGTAGTAAATCATCATAAGATAAACTTCCACCAAAATGTATGAAATCAAATTCCCTTTCTCTAATTGATGTTAATGGAAAGGTGATAGTAGTATCCTCACTAAGTAAAATATGGGCTTTCACCAAATGCTTAGGAGTAGCTTGAACAATTTTCTTACCATAAATAGTATATCCTTCTTGTTGTAAAGCTAATTCCAACTTAAATGAAGAAATTTGGTAGGGAATAAACAAATCTATATCACTGCTATCTGAAACATCACCACGACAAACGGATCCGTAGATGATTGATTGAATATTTTGAGCTAGTAATTTACCCATTAATTCAGTAGCCTTTAGTTGTATTTTTTGTAATCTTTGCCAGTGTTCTGGCGTATAGGTAACTAAAGTATAATCCGCTGTTATTTTTGGTTTTATTGCACCAGCTTTGTTTTTCATGGTAAAATCTTAATCCTAACTTTAATATGGAACTTAATTATAATTAAAGTAAACGAAATAGAAGAAAGTTATGATAGCTTTTTAAAACTCATTTATAATTTACTTCTGTTGATGATTTAGAGTTATATAAAAAAAGAGGATAATGATTATGCATTGGGCAATAGTGTTACTAATAATAGCTATCCTATGGTTTCTAGTCTATATTGTTGGTCATTATCTTAAATTAGATGAAAAATATGATTGGACACTAGGACCTCTCTTCCTTTTGATCCGAACTAAACGATTCAATAAATTTCTAACACGTATAGCAGTAAAACATGCAAGATTTTGGCGATTTTTTGGTAATCTATCAATCTTCTTTGGGTTCATGTCTATGTTTGTTTCCTTTGGGGTTTTACTTTATAGTATAATAAATCTCTTCCTTCCATCCTCCCCTATACAAGGTCCTACAGTAGGTTTGATTATCCCTGGAGTAACAATTTCATTTAAGACTGCTTTATATTTAATTATCCCAATAATTTTCACGATGCTACCTCATGAATTTGCTCATGGTGTTGTAGCTCGAGCTGATGAAGTTGAAATTAAATCAACAGGCTTAGCCTTCTTCGCCATCTTTTTTGGTGCTTTTGTAGAACCTGATGAGGATTATATGATTAAATCATCTTTTATGACAAGGATGCGAACGTTTGCTGCAGGAATGTTTCCTAATTTAATTTTAGGATTAATAACTATTCCAGTTCTTATTTATGCACCAAATATTTTAGCCCCTTTTTATTATCCAGCAGATGGAATTTTAATTCAAGATGTCGTTGATGAAAGTGCGGCAGCTGATGCTGGTTTAAAACGTGGAATGGCTATTTTTGATGCTAATTCTACTCATTTATATAATTCAACCATTTTTTCAAATTTCATGGCTAATACAAGCCCAAATCAACTGGTTATTCTGAATACAACAGATGGTATATTTAATGTCCGATTAGGGGTAAATCCTGATAATGATACAATTGGGTATTTAGGCATATATTCAATTCCTTATCAAGAACCGAAAACAAGAATCGCATGGAAATTCTTTCCTATGTTCTTTGAACAACAATTGGTTTGGATGATTGTTGTAACCTTTGGTTCAGTTTTATTCAATGCTTTACCTATACCATTCTTATTAGATGGTGATAAGCTACTATCATCTTTCTTATCCAAATATATTCGAAATAGAAAAGCTGCTTTGATTATATTAGATATTTTTAGATTTTTAGCTATTGTATTATTCTTAGCGGTATTAATCATACCAGTAGTAAAATATGGTTTTATTACCCTGGGATAAAAACAAACAAGAGATATAAGGAGAATAATATATGAGTCAAACTCTTCCTTTATGTTTTAGCTGCAAAAAAAGAATCGCTGATACATATAGAAAGATTGATGGAAGGTATCTATGTAAAATCTGTTTTTCAGCATGGGTCTCAGAAACAGTGAACAAAACCATACGCAAAAAGAAACTCTTTGGACGAGAGGATCGTATCATAGTTGGCCTATCAGGGGGTAAGGATAGTACTGTTCTATTGGATATTCTCTATAAACTCCAAAGAAAATTCCCGACTGAGTTGATTGCTGTTTGCATAGATGAAGGTATAGCTGGGTATCGTGATGATGGATTACCTATAGCAAAAATGAATGCTGATCGTCTTGGTGTAGAATTTCATATGTTTTCTTTTAAAGAGCTATTTGGACATAGTCTTGATGAAATCGTTAAACAATCACGATATTTACAAGAAACAGAACCATCTACAAGACAAAATAAGCTCATCCAACATGGACCTTGTTCTTACTGTGGAGTATTTAGACGAAAAGCACTAAATATTGCTGCTAGAAAACTTGATGGCGATAAAGTAGCTACTGGTCATAATTTAAGTGACGTTTCACAAACAATTATGTTAAACCTCTTACGAGGAGATTCAACGAAACTTCTTCAAGGAGAGATTGCCCCAGAAAAAACATATGATTTATTTGTTCCTCGTGTTAAACCTCTACAAGCTGTTCCAGAACGTGATGTTGTCCTTTATGCTTTCTATAATGATATAGTTTATCACTCGACTGAGTGTCCTTATGCTATTGAAGCAATGCGATTAGATGTGAGGAATTTCCTAACTGAACTTGAGGAGAAATATCCTGGAACGCAAAAATCCATTAAAAATAGCCTTGAAGATATTCAAGAAAAATTTTCTGAATTACCAAACGAAAATACAGCTGAAAAAGAATTAATACTAAATCAATGTAAGATTTGTTTGGAACCTACAAATACAAAAATCTGTAAAGGTTGTCAGATGTTAAATTCTCTTTTTAAAGACCATAAATAAGCTGTGACTTAATTTTTTTATTCTTCCTATTTTTCCATTAGAATTTCTTCAGTAATTTCACTTATTGTTGAACAGCCAGTCATTTTCATAGCTTTCATAAGAGTTGCTTGATAATGATTCATCAATCTGGTAACTCCATCTATTCCTCCTCCAACAGCTGCTCGAATTACATCTCGACCAATTAGTACTCCATCTGCACCTAATGCGAGTACTTTTAGAACATCATAACCCGTTCTAACGCCACCATCAAAGAGAATTATTACCTTCCCTTTCACAGCATTAACAATTTTGGGTAGAACTTCAGCTGTTCCTAGAGTATGATCAAGCACTCTCCCACCATGATTAGATACTACAATAGCTTTTACTCCTGCTTCAACTGCATCAATAGCATCAATTGGATCCATAATCCCCTTAATGATAAAAGGTAATTTTGTAAATGAAACTAATTCCTTGATATCTTCAGGTGATTTTCGATATACTGGTTTGTTATGTTTTGCCATAATTAATGAACCACAACCATCAACATCAATACCAAATGCAATCGCTTTGATTCTTTCTGCTTTTTTAATAAACTCTTTAATTGCTTGTTGCTCTCGTGGTTTGCAAATTTTCACTCCCCAACCGTTTGCTTCTGCTATTGCATCTAATCCATATGTACTTTCAAGGGAGTATGTAAAAGTGTCACCTCTAAAACCAATAGTATTAGCATTTTTTGCTCCTAAAACAACTGCTCTACAAAATTCTTTTTCAGTAATCACTTCCTCTCCACCAAAGCTATTCACACCTGTTACACTTGCAGCCATCACAGGTGATGCTATATCAATCCCTAGAAAAGTAGTTTTAGTAACAGGTTCGATATTCTTACCAATTACTTTCATTTTAAGCTTAATTTTTTCTAAAGCTTTAACATTATTAGTGAAACTTGCACCACTACCTGCACCACCCATTCCTAATTTTCTTCCATAACTTTGACCTTGACATAATCTTGAAGGATCGCCATCGCAAATCCTATATACCCCACAATAACCTTTCATCTTTTCCCTAGCTTTTTGTCGATCTTCTTCAACTGACATCAAAAACACCTGGATTATTCAGCATTTAGAGTAAATCTTACTCTAAGAAAACAAGAAACATCGTTCCTATTTAATTCAATGGTTCAAAAAATAAAAAATTCCTTCAAAATTATTTATTAGGATTATTTTTAGCGAACGGAATACTTTTTAAAGCTAATTGTTCAAAAAAGAATTGGCGAGTCTAGGTGGGGTGCTAGGGCTACCCTATAACGGCAAACGCTCTATAGCCGACTGAAGACCCAATTGCGGTGTTAAGATTATGTTAAGCGCCCAATAGAAGCCGTCGAAGCGACGTCCTAGAAGATGTCTAATCGCAGAGACCTTCACCGGAGGGTAAGGTAAGAAAGCGCAGAGATCAAACCGGTTAGGCACGGAAGTGAGCGTCCGTCCGTCTCGTTAGGCATGCCTCTGGGGGTGCGGCGTGGAGGCAACTGTTGGTAGCGGGAATGTAGTTGAGGCATCAATTTTGGGGACTTGCCACTTTTTATTTTTACTAGAAAAGAAAGGGAAGAAGAAGAAGAAGAAGAAGAAATTAAGAAGTTAATTTTACAACTTCAACTGGATCATCATTAAAAGTATTAGCAATAACAATCATAACTTTCTGACCTGAAGCTGTATCAGCTCCAACTATGTTTATACCAGTCTTTGTTGCCATAATAAAATTAACCATATCTTTTGCTGAGGGATACTTCTGCCCGATTAAATCAAATCTTTTTTGGAATTGGTC
This sequence comes from Candidatus Gerdarchaeota archaeon, assembly GCA_016840905.1. Next base: position 8,218 of record JAEORM010000284.1, read on the forward strand.
AAAAATTGTTAACTCCCACATTTGTTTTATCGTTAATTCACTATTAATTTTCATAACTTTTCGATTTTGTGGAATTTGTTTTAGAACTTCATAATCATGAGTCAATTCTGTGGGGATTTTATTTACGATATAACCTCGTATCATATTAGTCTTTGTTGAAATTGCTGTTTCAATTTGCAAAGAAAGAAAAGGATGTTCATCCTTCATAAAGATAACTTGATAAGCAAGATCTTGTGCTTGAGTTATTTTCTCTGATAACATATAACGCGCAATACTTTTAGCTATGATAGCGGGAGCTGCTTCCCTTTCTGCACTATCTTCACGAAGGCACTTAATACCTATGTCTTCGTAAATTTTTGCAGCTTCAAAATTCTTTCCTTGTGAAACCAACTCATCAGCTTTGTCTAATTGCTCCTGGTATTTCATATCAATCTACAACCTAATGTTAATCTACTAGTAATTGTCTATAATACTAAAATAATAATTTGTTGTTTCTATCAAAAGTGAATAAAAAAAGAAAAAGATAAGAAGAAATTTACTTAATCTTAGAAAGATTAAGATCTTCGTCTTCTTTTTGCGCGACCGCCTGTAAGGATCTTTTGTTCGTATCTTTCTGTCCATTTGAGTTTTCTTGGGTTTCGTTTGAAATCTACCATTGAGACTCTACATTTTCTTGAACAGAACCAAAGGATAGATCCGTCATTTTTTACATACATGGTACCAGTTCCAGCTTCGATGGAAGAAGCACAAAAAGCACAAGTTTGTTCTTTCATACTTTACATCTCCTAAGAACTTAACGTCTACCCCTCATTCTACGAGCTTCGCGTTCTGTTTCTCTAAGAACTAATATATCGCCTATTCGGATAGGTCCTTTAACATTACGAGTTATAATTCGTCCTCTATCTTGCCCTTCTAACACTCGTACTTTACATTGAAGAACTTCTCCAGTAACACCTGTTCGTGTAACAACTTGTACAATTTCAGCAGGAAAAGACCTCTCTTCAGAGGAACTCTCTTCTTTGGTGCTACTTTGTTGTTGTCTTTGACTCATTTATTTCAAACCTCGAGTATTACTAACTTATTTCTTCAATGCTGCTAATTTCTTAACAAGTGCATCAAGAGCATCTTTTGCTGCACCAGGATTAGTTATTCCTGCGCTAGCTGAAGAACGATCCAAACCTATAGCTTTGCCAATGTCATTTTTTGAACCACAAACAACATATGGAATGTTCTTTTCTTCACATAATAATGGTAAATGCATAACAATTTCAGGGGGTTGAACATCAGCTGCAATTAACACTAATTTGGCTTGATTGCGCTCAATTGCTTTGGTTACTTCATTGGTACCTTTCTTGGTTTTACCAGTATCTCTGGCTTTTTCAAGAACCTTTAAAGCTTCTTGTTTCAATTCTTCTGGCACATCTACGTTAACATAGAATGGTTTGCTCATTTTAATGTATATCCTCCTCTGGCTTCCTCATCGCTAATCAACAATGATAAATTGACTAGCTAGTCATTGCCGAGGTAATTATTATGATTGAAAGAAAAGAAATTAATTAAAAATCTTTCCGTAAGAAAGACTATTTCCTTTGTTGTTTCTTTCTAATAGCTATTAATTCATCTGCGAATTCTTTGATATTTAAGTCAATATTTTTTGCTAATTGTTCTAAAGCATTGGTAACAAGTTTGATTAATTCTTCATCCTTTTTATCATTCTTTCCTTCTTCAAAATCTATTATTTTTAGTAATGATTCTCCTATACGCATAACAATTGTCTTGTTTTTAAAAGGAGTGTTTTCAATTGCACGTACAACAACTTTTTGGAATGTTTTGTTGGAAGCAACATCAAGTAATTCTAGAATCAATTGCAATCCTGCTAAATGTCCCGTTTCCACCAGTTCCTCTATAGCACGACCGCGAATTCTCCCATCAGTATTGGGATTATTTATCACTTTTATAAGACTTTCAACACTTTTAGTATCAGCTAATTTTCCAAGCATATCTAAAGCATTGATTCTCATCTCAAAGAATTCTTCCTCATCATCTATTGTACTCGTTAAAATTGAAGGTAAATCAGACCCTTTTATCCTCAATAATGCTTCACGAGCATGATATGCGATAGTAGTATCTTTATCGATCAAAGATTGACGAAGAGCAGCAATAAGTGCCCAGGTAGCTCGTTGATCACCTAATAGACCAAGTAGATCAATTGAAAATCTTCTGATTTCATGATGGGGATCATTTTGAACCGCCTTAATTAAAGGGTTTACAGCTTTTTCTTTTCCTAATCTATATAATTTACTAGCAGCTCCAAAACGTTTGTTCCAATCCGGATCGCTTTCAAGCATTTGGATTAAGGGTTCTAAATCTTCTTTAAATGGTGAGTCATCATCAGGTAAATAATCCATTTTTTAACCTCGCAAATTAATTGAATCTAATTCATAAATGAATCCTCTTGCAGATAACCATTCTGCAGTTTTTCCTGTTATGGTCATCCTGGTATTTTGTAAATCACTAATTTTTTTACAGCCGGTGAGAAACATAACGGTCTTTAATTCATGAATAAATTGTGCAAACCAATCAGTTATTTGTTTTTCTGTTCCGGTAGCAGCTAAACGAGCTAATGGTAAAGCAATTCCTACTAGTTTTGCTCCAATTGCTAATGCTTTGGCTGCTTCTAAACCAGTTCTTATACCACCTGAAGAAATAATCTCAACTTTGTTTCCTAGTGAAGATACTTCAATAGTATTTGCTGCAGTTGGTATGCCCCAATTTTTCAATAATTCACCAATGGAAGCTTGTTTTAAGAAACCTTGTTGCTTTGCACGGATAGCTTCAATTTTAGCCCAACTGGTTCCTCCAGCTCCAGCAATATCAATAGCTTTTATATTACATTTACATTGAACTAATTTATATGCTATTTCATATGATATTCCAGATCCTACTTCTTTTACTATTAGTGGAATCTTAAGGTTCTTACCAATTTCTTTTATTCTTGATGTTAGATCGCTAAAATTGGTATCTCCTTCAGGTTGAATTACTTCTTGTAGTGGATTAAGATGAAGTATTAATGCATCTGCATTAACCATTTCAATCGCTTTTTGTGCATGTGATATTGTATAGTCATTCTTAAATTGAATAGCTCCTAGATTTGCTGCAACAAAAGTATTTGGTGCATTTTTTCGAATAATTGAAAATGAATCAACAATCCTCTCATCTTCTAAAGCTGCTCTTTGACTCCCTACACCTATACCTATATTCATTTTCTCTGCAACTTCTGCTAATAATCCGTTAATTTTCTTTGCTTTCTCAGTACCACCAGTTATTGATGAAATAAAAATTGGGTAATTAAAATCATGTTTCAAGAATGTAGTAGATAAGTCGATTTCTTCAAAATTAACCTCAGGTAGAGCATTAGGAACAAATTCAATATCTTCAAAACCATTTGTTTTGGACATCTCAATATCTTCAGTAAAATCACAGCAAATATCTATATGATCTTCTTTTCTGCTTGTTGTTTGTTTTGCTGTTTTGTCATTATTCATTTAAGAATCCCTTCAGAGAGTAATTTCCTTTGGTTTTATAATTAGATTCTTCTTTTTAAATCCATATGCTGAAAAAAGTTAGAAAAAATAAATTTAAAATCAAAATAATGCTTACATTGAGTCTATCATTTCGTTTTCATCTTGGTACCCTAATTTACGAGCAATGTTATACAAAGCTTCTGATGCTGCAGTTTGACTTAACTTTTGTTCATCATCATCTAATGCTGCTATAAGTATTTCAACGGATTTTAGATCAGGTATTTCAACTAAAATTTCAATTATATGACTTTTCACTTCATCAGATTTTTCATTTTCATAAATAGTTAGTAATTCATCTAATATTTTATTATCAGGATTTTTCACAAGTGAATCTGCTGCTTGTATACGAACTTCTTCAGCGGGATCGTTTTGCAAATGTTTCACTAAAATACCCGTAAATTGTTTGGTTTTTACCATACCAAATGTTTCGATTATTGCTTCTCTAACCCATGCGTTTTCTTCTTTTTCCAAAATAGGAACTAGTAATTTTATTGCTGCAACATTTTCGAGATATCCAATGGAATTAGCTATCGCAACACGGACATATGGAGATTCTTCAGTTTGTATGGTATCACTAAGTTCTTTGGCTATTTCATCATTATCATAATAATTAGCTAATGATCGAGCAGCAGTTGTTCGGACATCTTCTGAGGAATCTTCCTTTAAAGCTTTTAAGAGAGGTTTAATTGCTTCATCATCTTGAGTTTCACCTAGAGCTCTTGCAGCTTCATCTCGAGTCGATTCATCCCAATCTTCAAGCTCAATAATGAGTTCTTCAAGGTCTTTCTTTGTATTTGCCAAAGCACATTACCTCTATATTTTCTTTTCAAATAACCTTCAAATAGCTTTCTCTTTAAACATTAAAACATAGAAAAAATAATCATAAAATTAATCTAAAGAAGGCAATTTTAACTTATTTTAGCATAAATAACCAAGATTTAAGTTATTAGATTTAAATTAAAAAGACTATTTTTAATTGAGGTGGGATGAATGTCCGCTCCAAGATATGAAATAACTTTAGAAGTTTTTGAAAGCACATGTAATTTAGAAGGTCATAAGAAGGGTGACATTTTCAAATATCCAGCAGATAGAGGTAAAATGTGTATCTGGTTATTAGCTGCAGCTGAACCCATGATAAAGGTACTACTATTTGATGGAATATTACCCTGGGATTATAAAGGAACAAATTATGAGAAAGAAATAGATAGAGAAGGAATAACCACTGAATTCGTGAGATGTCCTGATCCATCAAATCATAATCTCGTACTAAAAATAATTCGAAAAAGAATTCCTTAAATTATGGAAGCACAGTGAGAATGAAAACAACTAACGAGAAAATTAAACCTGCACTTACTAAACCAAGAATAATAAACAAAAGTCTTGTTAGAAACTTAATTTTCTTTTGTTGATCTTCATTGCACGTAGTATACTGTTCATTAGTTACTATAGTCCTTTTGAGTTCAGTTATTTCAGATTGTAAATTTAC
>JAEORM010000285.1 GCA_016840905.1 Candidatus Gerdarchaeota archaeon
GTTATCCTGATGGCGTTCGTGAGGAATATTCTTCGGATTTAACTGATGAAGAACTGTTAGTATTATCAAAGAAAGCGTGGGATCAATTTTTTGATCTTGAGTACAAAATGTCTGCTTATAATGTGTCTTCAGGTATATTAGAGGTGATATCTGGAGAATCAGATATTTCCGATTTGCAAATTGGTTCTGGAGAAGAAGGCCCATTCGCTACAAATGGCGATCCTCTTGAAGGAATAGATCCTATAAAAGATGCTGAAGGGAACACAATAGATAATCCCATAGTTTTTACAGATTCTTTCCTTCTTCCTGTTGGAATGCAAGTATGGATCCCAATGAACACATCGTCTTTTGGAGTGCCAAATTACCAAGCTTTTACCATAGGTGGTAGTCTTGATAATCAACGAGCTGGTGGTTTCCCATTAGGTAGTGGAATAAATTTTGGTGGTGGCGAATCCGACTTTAGCGCAGCTTTAGGTTCTTTATACTTAAATGAATATTGGGCAAATCAAACTAATTTTCTAGGCTCTGCTAATGGGGAGTCTCCAAAATCAAGAGCATTAACTCAGTATGATTCTTATCTTATCAAATCTTCTCTTTCTATAGATGATCCTCAGCTTGAACAAATAGCCCAATTAATCGAAGAATTTACTAATACAAATGATGAAGGCTATAGATTGCTTGCTGATGATAATTTTTACGTTGCAAGTACTGCCCTAACCTATGCCAGAGTTGAACAAACATTGCAATTAACTGAAAGGTTAACCTCTTTTCTCCAAATCTATGTTACCTTTGGGTTAGCAATAGGTGCAGTTGGAATGGGCGTGATTTCAGTTCGAAATGTGGCTGAAAGAAAAAGAGAAATTGGAATGATGAGAGCTATAGGTTTTCCAAAATCTGAAGTTATTTTATCTGTTTTATTAGAACTGGTAGTTCTGGGGATAATTGGATTAGTTATAGGTGTTGTGAATGGGCTTATCATCAGTAAAGGCTTTGCTAACATGCAAAATATGGCTCTATTAATTCCATGGGATCAAATAGGGATTTATCTATCATTTATTGTGTTGATTGCGATAGGTGCAGGGTCTATACCTGCTTATGTTGCTTCAAGAATTCCTCCTGCAGAAGCATTGAGGTATGTTGGATGAAGAAAATTAAAAACCAAGAAAAAGAACAAGAAAATAGCATTATTCTCTCAATAGCCAACTTGCATAAACGCTACAATGAAGGCAAATCGAACGAAGTACATGCTCTTAGAGGTATAGATCTAACTGTCAGAAAAGGTGATATGATGGCAATAATGGGACCATCTGGATGCGGAAACACCACTCTACTTAACATGCTAGCGCATCTAGATCGACGCTCTTCTGGAGATATTATCATTGGAAATGTTAATACCTTAACTCTATCTGATAATCAAATGACTTCTTTTCGTCGAGATAATATAGGTTTTATTTTACAATTATTCAACCTATTTCCATTTTTAACTGCAGTAGAAAATGTTGAAACTCCTTTATTATTAAAAGGTATGAATTCGGGTTTGGCTAGAGAACAAGCAAAAATGCTGCTTAGAGAATTGGGTATGGGTGACAGACTCTACCATCAACCAAGTGAACTCTCTGGGGGTCAACAGCAAAGAGTAGCAGTTGGTCGAGCTCTAATTAACCAACCAGCAATTATTCTGGGAGACGAACCTACCGGTGATTTAGATTCAACAACTAGCTCTGATGTCATGGCTCTTTTTAGACGAATAAATAGAACTAACAAACAAACCCTAGTTCTAGTAACTCATAATCGTTGGATAGCTGAGCAATGTGATTACATTGTCCATATGCGTGATGGGAAAATCTCCCATAGCGAACAAGGACCCTTCAATAAAAAGGAGAAAAAATAATGAGAAGTTACTTTTCTGCCATAATTGATAAATCTGATTCATTCGAAAATTCTAAATTATTAAAGAGACTTCAAAATGATTTAAAAGGATCATTGAGTATCCCACGCTCGAATATTAATTACAAAGAACATAATACCTTTCTTTTCATAGGTGCTACTAAGTCTCTTTCTAAACCACTAACTCCACAGATAATAAAGCAAACTGAACTCCGTCTTAAATCAAGACTAGATAAGTACTATTTAAATAACAACTTGAAACTTAAAAAAAGCTTGAAAAATAAGCAAGAATTAAAAGAAACAGCCCACATAGTAAAAGAATTTCTAAAAGAAATCGACAATAATCTCCCTAAGGAATTTGATATTAAACTGGGAAAGGTAATATCAGAAGTTCCAGATGAATATTATAATCTTCAAAGGAAAAGTCTGATTTCCTTTTGGCGTTTAGATGAAGAACATAAGATTCAATTTCTTCTTCCTGGTTGGAAATCCACGTTTACTTTAACCAAATATGATCCAAATATTGAACTAGAAGAAATGGTA
>JAEORM010000286.1 GCA_016840905.1 Candidatus Gerdarchaeota archaeon
AAACTGGGAAGTTTCAAAAGGTGAATACGCTCATGATTTTGAGGTATTCCTTGAAAAAGAAAGAATTTATGATATAGTTCATACTGCTGTTGTTAATTATACTTTAATAATTCCAAATAATACTGTGGCTATCCATCCGGTTGCTGATATGGGAATATCTTTATATGCCAGAAAACAAGATGAAACATATGGCTTACTCTATAACAAATTACTAACCGCTGTAAATACCGGAATAAATATTTCAACAAATTTTGTAAGTGGTTCTATCGGATGGGTTAAAACTTCTCCAATAATATTTGTTTTTGATACTCCAATGGTAGAAGCCACTGTTTTAGACAATTTTACTATTACACCAAATCCTACGGGAAGATGGGATGTATCAAGCGATTGCCTGACTTTTACATTCACTCCATTTGGGGGATCGTTTTTAGCAAATACTTTATATACTATAACAATCCCAAAAATGAAATTACAAGCAGAAAATGGCTACTGGTATAAGTCAGATATAACTTTAACTTTTACTACGGGTGCTTGATTTAATTTCTTTTAATTGTAGATTGCCGTTTTTGTCAATATAGATTTTTTCGGTGTCTATTTTGGGTAATAAATCGTATCTGCCCATAGCTTTATAAATTGCAGTCATTGATAGTGATTCGTCTAATCTTTTTCTCATTAATCCTCGTATTCTTCATTATCACAATTAGCGTAGATAATATACCCTCTACCCTCAAATCCAGTTTGAGATATTCCGTCACCGTATGCTGTGATAGGAAATTCATAATTTTCAGGGTCAATGTCAAAATCGTCGAAAGCATCTGATATAGGATTTAGGCAATTAACATCTCGCCCTGAAGTGAACATATCAGAAACATAGTTACCAACCTGAAATCCAGTGACCACTTTAAAATCTTTTTTCTCTATAAAAAGAGGATGCTTTTTACAGTATACACAATAACATTTTGTTTTCATTTTAACTCCTACCTAATATTTCTATTATTTTCTCATAATGTTCTTTTTGTAACCCGGTTTCAAACTCAGTTTTGACAAAATAAGGCAATTGATGAACCAGCATATCGGAGTCGTCATCTACTATACAATAAGTTTGAATAATAGCTTGCATAGTAGCTTCATGTAAATAAACTTCAATTTCTTCACCTCTTGAAAATTCATGATCCCTTGGCCCAGCTAACCATGATAAAGTTTTACCAATTATTTTCTCAGGATAAACAAAACCACGTCTAAGAAATATCTTTCTTAAAGCATCAATATCTTTGCCAAGTCTCCATGTACTTGAGATAACAATACTGCAATCAGTTTCTTTGCATAAGCGGTTTAAGTAATTAATGGCATCAGGATTAAAATCATGACTGCGATCTTCTAGTAAACCCTTCATAAGTTCTTGTCTGGTAGCTAAAACACCATCAATGTCTAAAAATAATAGTTTCATGATTTAACTTCTTTTAATATATCTTTATCAGTCATTCCATCAATACTTTCGCAATCATCCCCGGCCCAAGCATGAGCTTCTCCTATGTTATAGGCTTTTTGTTCTAAATCATGCCCGTAAGTTAAACGAGGAATACCTTTGAGATAATTGCTGAAACCTAATTCGTAGATTTTTAATAGATGAGAATCTGTCATGGTTAAAACTAAATACTATATTCAAATTGTCAAGCTATTTTTAATATTTCCATTTATATATTCACTAATTTTTTAATAATGAAAAACAAACGAAAACTTGTAGAATCATTTGAATTACCAAATAATAATATACTTTTAAAGACTGAAAATCAAAAATTAATTGAAAATATTAATACTGAAATTAATTCAGATGAATCACTTAATATTCCAACAGGCATAATCTACAATTGTTTAGCAATTATTAAAGATATTCCAGTAACAAGGTATACTAAAAATCTAAACGGTAGGATATACACAAAAGAACTCTGGGAAATTGTTAAATCCAAGGGTATAGCTGAAAGAACATGGTGTCATGCGAACCATTCCAATGATGACGGTGATGTGTCGAAGTACTTAGGTGTATGGCATAATTTTCGAGTACTTGAGGATAAATGTGTTGCGGATCTCTATGTTTTAGACAATGAACTTGGAAAAACTCTTGTTTTAGGTCTACAAGCCGGGGGAAAAGTTCACTTCTCAACCTTCGGATATGGGGATTTCCTCTATGACGATTTTGGTAATGAAACCGAGTATGTTGACCCTAATTGCTATGATCTGGTAAGATTAGGGGATTGGGTTAGCATTTCAAGTCAAAATGTTATTACTAATATAGATGATAATATGGTTGAAATGAAAAACAATGTTAAAAAAGAAAACCTAGAAATGGATAACAAAATGCAATTGACTGAATCAAATTATTCAGACCCTATTAAAAATCTATTGAAAGATAGAATTCTTAAACAAGTAGTATCTGATACTACTGATGAAATAAAATATATTTTCAACATTCCATTTAAAAGAATAAATGATATATATGATTTCGCTACTAAGAATGAAGATTTTTTTGATTTTTTATCCGATGTAGGCTCTGGGGATTTAGTCTCAGATAAATTTGGAAATTCATGGGTTGGAATAGACTTGTTTCCCTATATAAAAGATTTAGGTATTGAATATAAAAAAGGAAATATTATATTTGAATCTATACAAAAAAATGAAATTTTAGAAAAGGAATCCACTAATACAAACAAGGACAAAATTATGACAGAAAATAAAGAAATGACAATTAAATTAGAGGTAACACCCTCTTATATTCGTAATAAAGTGAACACTGCTATAAGAGAAGCAAGTAACTTTGTTAAAGCCAAGAAATTTGATGAAGCTCTTTCTGCTATTGTAGAAGCTAAATCTCATGTTCCAGAAGCCGAACCTTTTAAAGAATTTGCTTCTAAACTTGAAAACATGACATCTGAAATTGAAGACAGCAAATCAAAAGCTCTCAGTGAAGCCACTGAATCAGTACTTACACTTCAGGAAAAATATGATGCTTCTATTAAAACAATTGAAGAATCAAAAGCTGAAATTGAAAGACTTAAAAAAATAGTCGAACAAGCAGTTGATGAAGTGGGCGGTATGGGTGAAATGAACTCCACTATGGATGAAGCTTCTGATGCTATTGAAAATCTAACCGATATTATAGACCAAAAAGATGAAGAAATTACTCAACTTGAAACTCAGGTAGATATGCTTCAAACCGAAGTAGAAAATGCTCAGGTTGAGGTTATGGATGCCGTTGCTGCTGCTGAAGAAGTGGTCGATGAAATGGCTGGACAACTTGAAGACGCTAAAACAGAACTTCAATTGGTTCAGGAAGCATATAGTAAACTTAAATCTAAACTGAAAGAAGAAGGTGACATTGTTACTGGATCAGACGTTGTAAAATCTATTGAAGACGAACAATCCGTTGAACCTGTAATCGCTGAAGCTGCCGAAGGTGAAAAAGAGGACGAAGAAGAAATGGACTCTGAAGAAGAAAAAGATAAAGAAAAAGAAGATGAAGCTATGGCAGAATCTGTTGAACTCTATGTAAACACTGTTATCGCTAAGAACCCGGCTCTTAAAGAAAACAGAGACAATCTTCTGAGAAGTTCTTCTGTTGATACTGTAAAAAGAAAAATCAAGCTTATTCAGTCTTACCAAGAAGAAGCTCCAATAATTACTAAGAAAAATGTAGTAAGTCCAGGATCTTCAAGAGTAACTTCCAAACTTGATGATGTAAGATAATTTAGAGGTCATAGTTTTGTCTTATGGCTGATAAATTAGGAAAACTTTTAATATCTATCGACGGTCAGACTCACGCAACGAAT
>JAEORM010000287.1 GCA_016840905.1 Candidatus Gerdarchaeota archaeon
ACAGTAAGTTGCACGTGTTCTGGATACCAATGTTTTATAATTCCACGCCTCATATCTAGCACATCAAAAGCACCATCTTTTGGATTAATGGTTGTTTCTACTGGAACTATAGCCACATGGCCTTCATCGCACATAGTCATAACAATATCAAGAATAAAAGCTCTACCTGTTTGATCTATATTAGCACTATTCGCTAAACATTCATTTAAACCAGAAGAAATTGTATCCAAATAATTTCCATTTTGATCTAAACGAACGTGCCTTAAAGGAATAGATGAAACATCAATAGCAATTCTATTATAAATAGATGCAATAATAGAACGTTCCGTTCCTAAATTTAAACGGTATTTATCTTGTCTTGAACTATAACCAATTCCGATATCTTTAGAAAGAAGATAATCTTCTCCATATCTGAATACATTAAACGCTTTTCTTAAACGTTCTCCAAATGAATCCGGCAATGTTGTACCTCCTTTCTAAATTATTCAAATTCTTCTTTATTTAATTTATATGATACATATGCATCCATTAAAGCTGAAACAGGATCGATCTTTTGCTCATGTCTCTTTTTTAAAAGTTTTCTGTTTCCATTTGTATCTTCTAATGTAACAGCATTACCCATAGCAAAACTCATAAGCTCCTGATCAAAGATTAACATTCTTTCTTCTGCTAAAGTCTTTAATTCTCCTAATGGAACCGATTCGGTCTTTGCACCTTGTATTACTTTTTCTATTCCATAAGGACCATTCTCTCTTTCCCAACGTTCTATAAATTCTCTGGCATTATAAGGATCAAAGCCAACACATCTTACATCAAATTGCGAATCTACAATAAATTCTTCTAAATCTTCATAGACTTGCATCATATCTAAGACTGTCGTCTCTAAAACTTGCAAACTCGTTTCTTCCAAGAACTCATCGTACTTAGCTCTCATAGCTCCTGGTAATTTTCTTAAAGTTATTGACGTAATATAGCATCGTGTTTTAACTCCAAAAGAACCATTTGGCAATGGAAAGAGAAAAGTAAATGCACAGAAATCATCTCCTTGTGAAAGATCGAATCCCAAAGCACAAGGCAAAGACCAAAAATCTCTACGCCTATGGGGTATAGTTTCTTCGTATGTAAAGAAGTAAGTATAACCTTCCATAGGAATACCAAACCTTTTTGCAAGAATGTCATTCCTAGCAGAAGGAACTTTTTCAGCTCTTTCAACATCTAATTGATAGGCTTCATAACTTACAGTCTTCCCTATGTTTGGATTTGCTTTTAACCATAAACTTGGATCATTAATTTCTTGAATGTCATCCAATCTATAGTACCAAATAGAAACATGAGGATTTATGTAATCGCCTTTCAATATATCTAGAAGTTCCATTTTGATTGTATCACCGGAACTATTACGAACAGTACCTTCTGAACTCATAGCTATAATTAGATAATCAGGTAATTTAGAAGCTCCTTGTTCTATAGCACCAACTACATCCTCCCTAATGTCACCAGACAACCACTCATCCACAGTTGAGACATATGGTCTTAAACCCTGAAGTTTATCTATTGACATTGGACGAATCTCAAGTAAAGAACCAGTTAAAAAATTCTCAATACCTTTTTTAGTTGATGCTAATTTTTGTCTATTTGCTCTAGAACCGGTTGTATTTTGTAATGAACCTTCAGTTAAAAATTTAAACAAAGGTCCACGAGCACGAATAATAGAAGTTCTAATTGGAGAAAGAATTTCTTCGCCTTGCTTCATTGTTGGTGCTGTGGTGATTTGATGTGTGGTCATTGTTTCAACATTTAAAAAGTAATTTTGAATACAAGAACCATACATAGATTTTGCTGCACCTCTTGCAACGATTAAATATTGTTTATTAATTAATCGTTTTTTAATAGTTTTGCGAATGTAATGACCCCCATGACCTTCTTTATTAGGAACATAAACACTTCTTTCAATGAAATAATACCAACCAAAAATTTGTTCTGCCCAAAGTTTAAAACTATCAAGCAAAACCAATTCCGACCCATCAGTTAATGTCAATTCCGTTTCGCAAAACTTAATAAAACCTTCTACAGCTAACTCATCATAGTAAACACCTTTATTCTCTATTAATTGATCAATCCTATTCATTTCTAGAGAGATTTCTTTACATACAGGTATTTCACCATTAATAACGCGATTACGAAATTCTCCATAATACTTAGGGATGGCGGTATTTGATAGTGACATAATTAACTCCTAGGTTTAGTAGGAGTACCAGTCTTGGCTATTTTATAAGTTCCTATACTAGCATCTAAAACAGTAATTATAGCAGCACTTCTTAAAGCTGATTGTGCTGCCAGTTTTGCATTTCCGCGAATAGCATAAGATAAACCAGCAGATAAAACACTAACAACCGCTACATCTTTCATTCCCAATTTTGCAAGTTGTTTGAAGGAGTCCTTATTTTTAAGATTTTTTCTTGTTTTAGCATCTTTTTGTTTTTGAACTTTAATTTTTTCAGTAAGACCTTTAGCTTGTTTTCTTAATTTATTAGCATTTTTCTTTACTGATTCGGACTCTTTTTTATATCCAGCTCGTTTAAGACTGGCTGCATCTCTATCTGCTGATCTAGCGGCATTTAAACGTCTTCGTCTACCCAATCGCATACCTAATGTGCCATAATGAATGATTTCTGAGCTATTATTCATATAGTTTTATCCTAATTCTTAATCTTTTTAAGGATTATTTCTACAGTTTTTACAGCTGCTGCACCAGCTAAACCAGCTATAACTTGATTGCCATAACTATCAACAGCCTTGCTAACTTTTTTGGATACCTTATCAAACTTCTTACTACTTACATTTTTATAACGATTTTCCAGTTCAAGACGTCCAGCAACAGTTTGAAGTTCTTCATTAGACATCTCGAATATCTTTTTCTTCTGAAGTTTTCTGCTTCGAACATGCTCCTGACTCGGGGTTCTTTTATCTTTTCTTACTCCCCATTTCATTCCTTTAACACCGGTATGTGATAAATTATTAGATTTTTCTTCATCGAAAATTAACGAAATAATCATACCAAAAGAATCTAGTTTTCCAATAAAAACAACATCTCCATTTTCTAATGAATGTTTAACCTCTTTAAATTCAAATTTTACCTCTCCAGCATCAAAATCATACGAAAAAATAGCTTGTTTTGTCCCAGAAGGACTTGTTCCTAATTCGCTTAAAGAATGTTCCTTCATAAATTTATTAAAAGCATCTTCATATTCTTTTAAATATTGATTTTTCAATTTTTCGTTTTTAGGATCATTAAAATTTTTATTTTTATAACGAGGATTATTGTTAATATTAGGAATTACTGTTGCATTCATACTATCAGCTGTTTTATTATAAACTTTTATATATGAACGAGTAGAAGAAACTTTTTTTTCCCAATTACGCTCTTTTCTTTGTCCCCATTTCATTCCTAAAACACCATAATGCTTAATAGACATAGAATATCCTTTCTAAGCAGAAGGTGGTTCTGTTTGAACTATCAAACGAAATTCTAATTCTTTTAATTGATTCTCAATAGCTTGAAGAACAAAAGAACTTGCTGGTGGATCAAAGTAAGATCTAACTTTTAAACAAATAAAAGTCTTTACACCCTCTAGATCTGTTTGTGTTCCTAGAAAATCAGTCCACATATCATTAGAATCAGTTATAGAATATCCAGTATCAGAACCAACTCCTATTTGCATTAGCGACATAAAAGCTGTATTTATTGATAAAATTAATTCATCATCGAAAGCAACTTCTTCTTCTGCTACTCCCAATGACTTTTTAACAGTAAGTAATATACTTTCCATTTATTCTCCTATTATTTCCAAGGTATAGTGTCATTGGGACGACGTTCAACCAATTTGTTAATTAAAAAATCATCTATTCCAAAATGTATTGCATTATGAGTTTTTTCAGAAACACAAATAAGAAATTCTGGATTGATTACATCATATCTTTCATATTTTATATCATCAACAGTAACTGGATTCATATGATGTATTATGATTCTATCAAAAATATCATAACCAGGAACTCCTAAATCACAGCCATTATCTCTTGTAATAACTTTATCTCTTGTGGATCTCCAAATCTTAGATTTATAAAAAGTTTGATTTAAATATCTATCAAATCCAAAAGTCGATTGTCCAACTAATGAAGACATTCTCAAATATTCAAAACGTTCTTCAATAGTATCTAAAAGTATTAATTCGCTATAAGATTTCTTCGTCATCGAATTCTTCCTCTTCTATACCTTGATATGCCTTCATGGATATAATAGCTTCCGCATATAATCTCTTCATTTCTTTAGATGATTGAATTTGATCCACTTTTGCTTCCAAAAGTTTATTCTCATTTTCAAGTCTAGCTCTTTCCAATTCGGCAAGACTAGTTCCTAACTTTAGAAAATGGGTTATTACTTGGGAAGTTGCTGATCCATCTCGCATTTGTCTTTCAGCAAGATCAACGGCCAGATTTATTAATTGTTTTTCTCGTCCTTCAACTGTCTTTGCTGGTGGCGGTGTCTTTTTTTCTCCAGGCTTTTTTGTTCTGGCCATTTCACCCTCCTTCCCATATTAACTTTCTGGAAAGAGTTCAGGAAATAATTCCTTATGCGCATTAACTAAACGAGAAAGAATTTCTTTATCTGTAAGACTCCCTGATCCCTTTCCAAATTTTGGTAATGCAGTTAATGCAAACCAATTTTTTGCATTATCATGAGAAGCATCCAAAGACCACCAAGAATTTCCAATTAAATTATAAGAATCTGCTAAAGCAATAACTTTATTTCCAAATGCAGTAATACCATCTGGATCAGCAAATCCACCATCACCAGTATAAGCTCTGCCAATTGGAAGAATTGGAAGATCTTTACTAACGTAAGTTCTCCAAATATTAAGACTCTTCATGAGATAAGAAACAGCTGCTTCTGAACCAGAGCCTTGCCAATACATCATTGGAGTTGCAAGATTGATATATGGAAGAAATGCTTTAGCTACTCTAATAGGATGCCATTCAATACTAGGATTAGCTGGATTTTTTGGTAATGCCCACCAACACAAAGCTTGAGAAAGTTCTGGATATACGTCTCTAATTCCTTTTGATAAAAGAACTGCATTTTTTTCGGCGTTTGATTTTGAATCGAAAGAACCCTCGGCATTCCAAATATAACCCGAAGGTTCGAAGGAATCAATCTGTTTCTTTGCTATGGATAATTCTCCTTTAGGATCATTCCCATACAAATAATGCCAAAGATAAACTTTTATTCCAGCCTCTTTTAAAGCTTTGACTAAAGCAGGACGAATATTATTTCCCCAATTAGGCCATGGAGACCAAGAAGCTGGTTTATGAACCAAAGGACCATCAGCACATTTTAGAAAAACTCCTTCGAAATTTCCATCTACTAAATAATCGGCAAATTTTTCAGGATCTCCACCTGCGACTTCTGGGACGTTCCAACTAAAAATAACTTTTCCTTCAATCATTTTACTTCTCCTTTTCTTTTTCCAGGTATTTACAGAAGAGATCTCTCGCTTTCCTATACCAGTAATAGACTCTTTTGAAAGGAGAAATAATAGAAAAAACACAGAGTGTTATCTACGAAAGTTACGAGATCTCTTCTACAAATACCTGGAATAATTTATTATAGATCTAACCATTCATCAAAAGGTTTTATAATTCCATTTGAAGAAATTATTCCTAATCTAAAAAGAACAACGCCAAACATTTTCCATCGTTCGCCATCCGTCAAAGATAAAACACTTCTCCCAATTAATGGAAGAATCTCACTTCGAATTTTATCTCTGATAGCGTCTTTCTCATCGAACAAATCACAATAATAATCTATTTCTTCTTGAGTAAAGATTGTTCCTGGTTGCACTATTGTGCCATCATCAAATCTGATAGTAACATATAAATCATTTGGTATTCTTATACAATTAGGAACTTCGAAGGGATATACAGCAATAACTTCTAAAGATTCTGAAAGTTCTACATATTTCATAATCTATCCTATTCTAGCAAACTGTGTATATGCAGCATCTAGATTTAAATTACCGCCACTTGTCTGATAACCTTGTGCCATCAAATATTGACCGCTAGTTAATTTAGCAATACCAGCAACATTAACCACAGTAAACATTCCATTCGCAGCGCCTATTAAAGAATAACCAATCGTTAAACTTGTTCCTGTGTATATTCTTACTGCTCTAACGCCTGTAGCATTTGAAGCAAAAAATATACTAGTTGTCATTAAATAGAAACCATCATAAGGAGCATAGAATTTATCAGAATTTGAAGACGGATCATGACACCCACCTTGATCCCAATATTCGCTACCAGCATGAGGTATACTTGCCCATACGCCATTTGAAAAAAGATTTGTAATTGCTCCACTACTTCCATAACAACCAAAAAAACTTAATAAAGTTTTAGATCCATCTGATCTTTTTGAAAATACGGCATCACTTATGGAGAATAAACGATTATATCCTGATGCTGGCGAAGATGGTTCTGTTATATTTGTTAAATCTAACGCCGTTTCTATTGGGTTTCCAGCTAAACTATCAATCAAATCAATATAATGACTTTCATTTGGAACTTTTCCATTCTCAAAATATGTCTTTAATGTCGTTTTTGAGACCATATTCGATACCTCCTTTCAATCGACTTTTTTAAAAATATCCCCCCGGGGAAATTTTAGGG
>JAEORM010000288.1 GCA_016840905.1 Candidatus Gerdarchaeota archaeon
AAATATCAATGCTCTTTGCCATTAAACATGCATTACGTGGTTTGAATCGAAGGAAATTAAAGAATTTAATTAATATGATAGGTATTCTTATTGGAGTATCTCTTTTAGCAGGTGTACAGATAGCTACTGATTCTTTAGTGAATGCAATGAAAGAAACAGTTAGTCTTCGATATGGTGATGCTGATATTGTTGTTCAGAAAGGAGAATACGTTTCAGAATTTTTTAACTATACTATTTTTGAACAATTAAGACTTGATTGGGAACTTTATCAGTATATTGATGGCATTGCTCCTAGAATAACCAATGATGTAATAGTAACCTCTATCACAACAAAACAAACAGAACCTCTGGTTACAGTAATAGGAATAGATCCTTTCTGGGATAAACCGTTTGGCGAGCTTATACCTGATGATACGTATGGTGATAATGACTTTAACTTTGATGATCTTGAGTTTGGTGAGTGTATTATTGGTAGTTTGTTAGCTGAATCTGTAATTGATTTCAAAGTTGTTGGAGAAGGGGTAAATGAGCAATTATATTTACCTTCTGTAGCACCTATTGTAATGACATATCTAGACAATCAAGGCAATATAAAATATCCATTTCTCAATGTCAAAGGTATAGCTAAACCTGAAGGTAAAGGGGTACTCAATACTGGGTATACTATTTTTATGAAATTGAGCCATTTACAGACGTTGTATAGTGTAACCAATAATGAAATTAATACAGTGATTATTAGCACTACTGAAGGCAATGATAATGCTTTATTTGTTAAAAATCTAATCCATGAAAGATTAGCGTTCCATTTTGGTGCTGAGGAAAGCGTGCAATATCAAATAGATGCACAAAAATATGAAGCTTTTAAAGACGTTGAAGATTCTGTCCGATCATTTCGGATTATTTTATATGTTTTTGGTTCACTAATAATTATTTCTGGTGTGATGTTAATTCTAAATATAACATTAATGAATATCGATGAACGCCAACGTTCCATAGGGATAATGCGAGCTATTGGTATGTCAAAAAGTCAATTATTAACATCACTTATCACTGAAAGCATGATACTGGGGGGTATGGGTTCTCTATTAGGGTTGGGAGGAGGCGTTCTTAGTGGTTTAGGTATAATTGGACTTTTAGAAAATTTCCTCAACATAGGTGAAATATTAACTAATATTCCATTAATCGTGAATCCTCTTGGATTAATAATAGCCTTTGTAGCAGGACTGCTAATTTCACTAATTGCAGCAATTTATCCAGCATGGAAAGCATCTAAAATCGATATAGTAGACACGATAAACGAAGTTGAAATTATACAAACCAATAAGCGAAGTGGAAATTGGTCCGTTTTACTAGGTTCTTTATTGATCATTGGTGGTATTGGCACTTTTATTATGTCATTGATGATAACACCAGAATGGCGGTGGATGGTTTTTGTAGGAAGTATTTTGGGCTTTCTATTTGGATTAGGATTCACATTTGCAAGAATTATTGGCCCGAGAATCTCCTTCAATCTTTTTGCACTTTCATGGATAGCTACAGGGTTATTGTCAGTTTTATTATTAAATCCATATCTAACAAGAATAGAAGTAAATCAAGAAATGGCTCTCTATACATTCCTTATTTCTATGTTAGCTCTTGTATTTGGTACGATTATCTTTATAGCTTTAAATTTGGAATGGATTTCCAATCGATTTAATGATATCTTCCAGAAATTTAGAAATTCTAGAGCAATAGGTATAATTTCAATGCGATATGTTGGAAAGAAAAAAACTCGTTCAGCACTTACCTTTGCCATTTTTGGTGTTATTCTTACTATGAATGTCTTTCTGTCTGTTTTTACTGGGAGCTTCACGTTAGGATTTGATGATTTTGCTGAGATTGAAGAAGGTGGTGTTAATATTATTGCCTATTCACCTTTTGGCTCCATAGTGAATGAAACGAATCCAATTAGTAAAATAATGAGTGCTGATCCAAACATCAAAAATGTTGTAGGAATGAAGTTTGTTTTTTCATTAACAGGTGCATATACAAACCTGAGATTTACTGCTTCGAATGAGACTTATACTACAAGTGAGGTTTTACCTGTACCAACTGATATGTGGGGAATCAATAATGGATTTATGAATATGACAAAATATAATTTCTATGAAATCTGGGATGAAATAGATGGAGATCCCTGGTTAGCTGCAAATAATTCCGCCAATAATTATGTTATCCTTCCTGGATTGCTTCAAGAATTTGAGTTCAACCAAGGCGGATTTACTTATACTCTAGATATTAAACTTGGAGATATTGTTAGTGTAAGTAAAATCAATCTCCTAACAAATGAAATAATTACTGCCAATTATACTATAATCGCTTTTGTAGAAACAACTTCCTATTCTATGTTGTTTTCAAGTTTTCTTTTTACAAGTGAAGATGCACCAATATTTAATGACATTCCTAATTACAATGCTTTTCTAATACAAACAGATCCTAAATTGAATACTGAAGAGAACATACAAATAAGCAGAGAAGTTGAGAAAAAATTAACAGGTTTTGATACAATTGCACTTAGGGATAGATTAGAATCATTCATGGAGCTGGTCGTTCAATCAATAAGTTTCATGCAAGCATTTGTTTCCCTTGGATTAGTTGTTGGTGTTCTTGGTCTAATAGTTGTTTCACTCCGAGGAATTACCGAACGAACAAGAGAAATTGGAATGATGCGTGCCCTTGGTTTTAAACGTATTGAGGTAATAACTGCTGTGGTGGTTGAAATCTTCGCAGTAGCACTTGTAGGATTAGTTATAGGATTGGTTAATGGTTTTATTTTAGGTAAAGGTATGCATGGACAATATCTAAGTGATTATGGTTTCAAATTTATTGTTCCATGGGGAATGCTTGGGTTATTTACAGCGATTACAATTCTTTTGTCAATAATTGCAGCTGTTTTACCTGCAAGAAGAGCTTCAAAAATTCCTCCAAGTGAAGCTTTACGATATACTGGATAATGGAATCTAAGCATTCCATTCCTTCAATATCGTTGAAGAAACTATTTCATCAAGACAAGGCATACTAGCTAATTGTTCTACTATAGCTTGATATCCTCGACCAATTGTTCTAGATCGAAGTATAATCATTAAATCATATTTTCCTGTAATAGCAGAGACTTTTTCAACTCCTGGAATACTCTTGATTTTTGCTATATCACAGATTTCTCCACCTTTGACCTTTGCAAAAATCATTATTTTTACCTCACTCATTGATAAACCAACAATTCCTACAAAGACTAAGATAGCCCCAATCCCTCGCAATAACCAGACTACCCATGCAAAATCACCTGAAGGTGTTGGAAATATACCTGGTAAAAACAAGTTGGCAATTAATGTTATTGGTATTCCTGCGACCACAGATACTGATGATAAAGTATTAACGATAGACATTTTTCCCATAGCTAGAGCTCTAACATAGAAGATTCGTGCAATATAAACAAGTAACATAGATAACGATATTGGTAATAATCCCTTTATGAAAGTTGATTTAAAAACCCCCCAACTATCAGCATCCATAAAAGGTAAAGTAAATATTATTGTAAAGAAAGACATGAAAAATAACGTCCATAATCGAATATTAGTTGAATCTAATGTTTGTCCTTTTTCATTCTTAACATTAACAGCCTTCTTTTGAAAGATAACATAAACAGCTGCAATTGAATTTAAAACAAGGAAAACCAACAACAAATCTACCCAAGATGAACCGTCACTGCTTGATAAATCAATAGCAGCTAAAATAACTCCTATTACAATCATAATTATAGATTGAATTTCTATTGCTGCTGGTTTTGATTTGTCAATAACCAAATCACCAATTATAAGATAAACGACCACAAATTGTGATGCTGGTAGGAATACAGAAATGGACATATCTTTAATCAAAATGAAATAAACAAGAGTATTTATTCCTGAGAAAAAACCTGAAAGACCCAACCAAAGAAACATTTTCTTATTAGGAATTTTTATACCATAAAATTGTGGGTCAATATATTGACCTAGAAAAGAATATTTTCTTTTGAACTCCTTTTTAGGAGGTATAACAGGACTAGTCGAATCTGTTTGCGATTGTGTTGAAGTGGTATTTTTATTTTTAGAGAATTTACTTATGATTTTTTCCAAGGGTTTTTTACTAACTGGAATCCATAATACTAAAACAAAAATAACACTAACAATTGTACCTATTAGCATTGATTGAATAGCAAAAGCATATTCATCATCAACAATTCTAATAACTGTATAATTATCAATAGCAACCCATATAGCTCCTATGATACCAGAAAGAACAGCTAAAATAATGAAAGTATATTTTCGACTTATTTTCTGAATGGGTCTAGTTGTTCGATCTACCATAGGAATCATCAGCTTTATCTAGAATTCTTTTTGTATAACTGAAGTGTTAGTTTCCAATATACCATCTATTAGATGTATTTCTTGGGTTCTATTGTACATTTCATCCATTGTTTCAGTTTCAATACGAACAATTATATCATATTCACCTGTTATAACTGCAACTGAGGTCACATTAGGAATTTGTTTTAATTTAGCTAGAACATCACTAGTTTTTCCTAATTTTACTGATAGCATTATGTAAGCTTTAACTTGTTCATGGGTGTCACTACTCATTATTAATCCCACATTTGGTTTCAATTAATCTCTTACTTAAGAATAATTCCATTGATGAAAATATCTCTTTTGATATAAAATAATTTAATAAGAGAGATAGTGGATTCTTTATTTTGAATCTAGGAAATACTTATTATGTAGATAGATATTCTCATAATGGAAAATCCGATTTAAAGGTGAAGGCTTTAATTGACATTAGAAACAGTAGAGGAATTGATAATATTCATTGATTTGGATAATTTCAAAGAGATTTCTGAAAAGCAAGGTTGGGTATCCTATAAGCCAAATGATATCACCGGTACTATGACCCAACTTATATTAAAATTCATTAGAAAATAGCTTGGGGAAGTTATCTATGGATTAGATGAAATAAGGGGAACTGAGGAATGTATGATCAGATTAACAGGGGCATTATCCCATGAAGATATAATAACTGATCTCGAGAATATCCTAAATGAAATTCAGGAACAAGGTAAAGAATGCGGCTGTGAAGTCACTGCAAGTATTGGCGTTTCTCGAGGACCTTATACACTCATTACCCCAACAGGACCATATCAGTGGTCCAAAAGACTATTTAAAGGACAAGCTCAAAGATTAGCTCATAAAGCTTTAAGAAAAGCTAAGAAAAATGGTGGAAATTGTATAATATTCCTATAATTATTGATAATATTGTTTGAGCGGTATGAATTTTGATTAGTAAAAGTGGAGAAAAAAAATCAGCTAAAAATTCAAACATTTTTTTAGTAGATATGCATATACACACTGTAAACTCCCATGATGGTCGTGTAACTTTAGAAGAAATTTTAATTGAACTTACAGGTATGGTAAATGCTATTACTATAACAGATCATGATTTTCTAAGTAATTATCCCAAAGAAACCTTGAAAATTTTAGAAGAAAAATATCAGGTTAAAGTTTTCACAAATTCAGCTGAAATTTCAACCACTGAAGGTGACATTTTAGCTTATGGTATTTCTGCTGCTCCTTCAAGAATGATGAATCCTGAAGAAATAATTAATATTGTCCATTCTGAAGGTGGTATTGTTGTAGCAGCTCATCCATTTACTCCTCTAGGTGTAGGAGATTTAGTTTATGATTTAAATTTTGACGCTATTGAAATTAATGGTTCAAGACCAACTGTTGCTAATCAACAAGCAAGAGAAGCAGCTCATCTTTTAGATTTACCTTGTACTGGAGGTAGTGATTCACATTCACGATTTGATATTGCTACTTGCGTTACTTTATTTACTAAAACATTAAATTCCATTGATGAGTTGATTAGTGAAATAAAAAAGGGGAATTGTTCCCCATTATTTCTAAGATAAAATTTAGGTAGAATTATTTTAGTCCTTAATTATTAGCTTATCAATCAATTCTTTTGAAATCTTATTTCTACGCTCTTGATGTTCAGAAATAAATAGCTTAACCTTTTCCGCTAATGCTTTTTTACATTGACCGCATAATAGTTTCCCACCCAAACAATCGTTTCTCATTTGAGCCATCTTTTCATCATCAGGTTCAAAAAGATAATATTCATACCAATAAACATTACATTTATCTGGTTCTCCACCTAATTCTCGTTGTTCCTCAATTGTTGTTCGACCACCAGTAAATGATCGCATAATTTTCTTTTTAGCGTCATTTGGTGAGTCTGTAGTGAAAAGACAAGTATCAGGTTCTGATGCGGACATTTTCCCTCCTTCAGCTAAACCTGGGAAGAATTTACAATGAATAGCAGTAGGTTTATAGTACCCTAGCTTTGGTGCAACATCTCGAGTTATTCGCCAATAAGGATCTTGATCAATAGCTGCAGGTATTAAAATGGGTACATTTTTACCTTTCAATACAGATGGTAGAAAACAAGGCATAGCTTGGATTGATGGATAAAAAATCATACCGATATTAGATTCATTAACAAAACCAAAAACAGCTTTTGCTGTTGAAAAGGTTACTCTTTTGGCTACTTCTGCTGCTATTTGATACATTGTTTTTGTTAACTGTGAATCAAATATGAAATGTGTTTTTTTAGGATCAAATCCAACTGCAAGAATATCCTTAGCATTTTCATATGCAAAATTCTGTGTTTGTTCGAAAGTCAAATTTTGATTGAAGAGAAATTTCTCATCATCAGTTAATTGGAAATAAAGCTCTACATCAAAAATATCTTGAAGCCACTTGGTAAAAATCCATGGTACAAGATGTCCTAAATGTGTATGACCAGATGGTCCTCTTCCAGTGTATAAAGCAAATTTTTCTCCTTTTTCATACAAATTTAAAATCCAATCAAAATCTCTATGACTGAAGAAAAGCCCTCTCCTTAAAAGGAGATGAAGTTCCCCACCACTATACTTTTTTATTTTTGATATTTCTTTATTTGTTAATAGAGTTGTTCCGAATTTCTTAACCAATTTTTGATAATCAATAATACCACTAACTTCCCATGGTGTTACAATCATTTCATTTGATTTTTTTTCTGAATCTTTCGACATTTTTCTATCATCTAGCTTTTCATATTTGATTCTAATATTTAATACATTAGGAATTTTCTAATTTAATAAAAAGTCTTTCATCGTCTAAAAATGATATACATCAGTTAAAAAATAAAAATTTTGAAGATAGGTAACTAACAATTGATTATTAATTATCATCTTCATGGGATTCATTGCCATCGATTAACCCTAATTCAATGGTTTTAGGTTCATTGGTATCTATAAAACTTGAATCTTCTGTCACTTCGCCAATTATTATTGTGCCATCTTCATCATCTAAATCCTTAATTAAATCAGGATCACCAGTTTCTTTGAACCACTCACCACGGATATCATAAGCCTGTTCGTTCTTGATCATTTCTTCTCTTTCTTGGATCCTATCCATACTAGCATACCATTCATCCATTTTCTTAGAACGTGCAGCTTTTTCCTGACGACGCTTTTGTATTTCAGTAGGTGAGAATTTCCATCTTAGCCATTGACCAAATTTCATATTATGTGGTTTAAGGATATATTTCCTAACAAAATATTGTATAGCTAAAATTTGTATAAAAACGATTAAAACGACAACTACAATCAAAACCCAATCGGTACCATAAATACCTCCAGTAATTATTGCATACATAGCCATTGGTATTATAGCTATTGCTAAAATTAATGCTGGAATACCAAGGAAAATAAACAAACCTTCTATTAAATAAAACAAAATGACATAGACAACATCGCCAAAGCCACTTGTACCGCCTCTCTGCTTTTTCTCTGGTGGAACATAGGTCAATTTAATCACAACATAGACTTTCTATGTATGCTTTCGTTTCTATATTTATAAGCTCTTGTTTTATTACAAAAAATCTTTAAAAAGAAATGAGGTGAAAAACTTCTACCACCAAACATCTTTCCAACCCATTGTATACCCAACTGCGTTTGCAGCAAAATGTACACAACCAGCTAATGGTAACATAATAATCCAATAGGTCCATGGAAATGCAACATTAATTCTAGCTAACGCTAACCCAAAAACCATGAATCCTATTTGGTCCATTATAATTAGAGAACCACCAGACGGTATATTCACTCTACGTTTTATAAAAGAACCAACCACATCACCTAAAACAGCACCAAATCCTTGTAGAAAACCATTAGTGATTGGTATATCAAAACCAATTCCTACATTATTTATTAGAAAATATCTTGTTAGCAAACCAACTAAAAATCCACTGATAAACCCTGCAGCAAATCCTCTAATTGTTTTGTTATTTCCTAATATTCTTCTACCGTCAAACCAATTCTTACGAAAGTCCATAGGTAATCCTCCGCCAAACAATAAAGGTGTAACATTTGCTACAAGACAAGGCAAAACAAAGAAGATAGCATTAAAGACTTCTGATTCTTTAAGTGTTTCAAACCACGATAGAAGCATAGTAATATCACTTTCATTTTTTTACCAAGACATTAACATACGAATTAGGATTATAAGCTATTAAAAGATTCTTGTTTTATTGCACAAAATTATTTTTGTTGTATTAAAATACTTTAATATGAAAGGTATTACAATAAATTAACTTGATTTGCAATTGGAGATAATGATTTATTTTGAATATTTTTTGTAGAAATCGAATTAATATCCATTTTTCATCATCACAATTGGATTTAGATCCTCATACAATTACTCAACCATCAAATTTTACTTTTATTTCTCATGCTCATACAGACCATTTACCAATGAGTAAAAAGAAACCATCATTTTCTCCATTAACTATTTGTTCAAAAGCAACTGCTAGATTATTTTATGAGCGGATGGGATATCAAGTTAATCAAAAAGATTCATGGACTAATGATGATTTCACTATCAAAACTGTTCCTGGTGGGCATACATTTGACTCGTCTGTAGCAGAAATAACTGATCTTTCAACAAATCAATTAATTGTTTATACGGGAGATATAAATATAGAAGATAGAGCATACTTAACAGGTTATAAACCTAAAAAATGCGATATATTAGTTTTGGAAGCTACTTGGGGTGACAAACATTATCAATTTCCATCATTTAATGAACAAATCAATAAAGCTCGAGAGTATATTCTATCCCAAATTGACAGAGGATATCCTGTGGCGATATTAGGTTATCCTTTGGGAAAATCTCAACTTTTGAATTATTCTTTAGGTGACCTTTGTGAAACAAGGTTTTCAAGTAAATCTGTTTGGATTATGGAGCAAATCCATAAAGAATTAGGATTAACTCTTTACGATACAGAAAAATTACCCGAGAATTTAAGTGAAGAAAGTAATTCTTTAAAACAAAATTGGTTATTATTTTATACCCATAGAAGTGCTAATGATCCCATTCTTAGTAAACTAAAACGTAAATATAATCTAAAAATAGTTGGATTTTCTGGTTGGGCAAAAGACGAAGAAAATTATAAATATCGAATGGGTGTAGATGCGGCCTTTATAGTTAGTGATCATTCAGACTACTCAAATTTATTGAAATTAGTGGATAAAGCTAACCCTAAGAAAATTTACACTGTCTTTGGTAATGCTCAAGAATTAGCTAGAGATCTCCAAAAGGAAGGTTTCAAAGCAACACCATTAAAAGAAGGTCAAGCAACTTTAGAAAATTTCTTTTAACAGGAAATTACTCACCAACTAATTGAAGATGCTCTTTTTCGTAAATTATCAATCCTCGTCTTTTAGCGAATTTCTCAGCAGATTCACTAAACAAATTTGAGATTATCATCCCTTTTTTATTATTTAAATCAGCTAACATCCTCTCAAATCTAATTAATCTGTCTACCCCTACTGCTCGATTCCAATTAACAATTTTAACCAATACTTCATTGATATCCAAATCAGTATCACTTTTGATAATCATATCAATTTGATATTTTCTCCCGCTTGAACCAACTAGGATAACTTCTTTAGAAATTTTGAAATTCATATTTTTGAAGAAAGCAATTGCTAAGTCATGTAAGTCTGTGTCTTCTTCATCATTGATGGACGGCAAATACTGTAATGTCCTCCTATTCACCTGTTTTTAATCTCTTTTTAAGAGACGATGACCTGGTTTCTGCAGGGATTAATTTCATTTAAACTTGTAATCACGCTCTTATTACAAATTTATCATTTAAATTTAACTTTAGATTAAATGAATTCTTATAGACAGTTATTGAAAGTAGAAAATACTATTTTAATCTTTTGAACATTATAGCATTCTATTAAGTAAAAACAATAAAAACAATATAAATTCGTTTAATGCCAATTATTTTAATACTAAGAATTAAAATGTAAAATAAAGGTAGTTATTCTATTTGTAGAAGGTGTTTTGATGAACCTCGAATTACCAAATGAAAAGCAATCACCAATATTATTTAACAAAAATATTGAATTGAGAAATAAGTTCACTGGAAATTCTATTTTCTTAAATTTAAAAACTGATGGTGAAAAAATTACTGCTTCAAAAATTGATGGAAATTTTGATTTTATTCAAATAATAACAGAAAAACTTGAACAAAACACCTGGAATGAAGGCTTGATTTATTTAAAAGAAAAATCACATCCTTATCCCTATCATTTACAATTTGTTTATATTCAAACAATAGAAAAATTAGCTGGTAGTTTTATTTCACTTCCTGCTAGAGCTAATTATCTAAGAACAATAATCCTAGAATTAGAACGTATTATATCACATACAAATATTCTTGCAAAAATAGCTCAAGTAATATCTTATCCATTCTTCTATTCACAAATTACCCATGTAAATTCGCAAATTAAAAGAATCATTGAAGACTATTTCTCAAATAAAAATAATGAAAACGGATTAATTCAAATCGGTGGTTTCGCTTGTAATCTTACAAATAGAATGGCAACTGATTTAAGAATCAAAATCGATGATTTAATGTTATATGCTGATAAACTTCGTACTAAAATTACCAAAAATATTGTTTTCAAAAATATGTTCAAAGAAGCAGGCTTTGTTTCTCGAGAGGTAGGATTGAAATATTCACTTGTAGGTCCTATTGCCAGAAGTTTAGGGATAACAGATGATGTTCGTAAAACAGATCCTTATGCAGCATACAGTGATGTTTATTTCACTATACCTGTAAGTGATAGAGGTGATTTATATGGTGAAATTACAATATTTCTTGATGAAATAAAAGAATCATTATCTATCATACTACAGCTTCTGGAAAATCTACCTAATGGTAGCATTAAACAAGATATTACTGAATTTGAAATTCCAGCTAAAAACATTTTATCAAGAATAGAAACACCAGCAGGTGAAATGTTCTGTTTTGTTATAAGTAAAAATGGGACATTAGATTCAACGCCTAAAATATTTAGGAGTACTACCCCTCAAAAAATAAATATTCAGGGATTCCTTTCTCGGTTATCAGGAGAAGCAATTGATAATTTACCACTTATATTATCTACAATTGGTGAAGGATGGTCTGTTGTATGAACATTAAGGGATTTATTGTCAAAAGGTTTTTAGCAATATTTCTTAAATCATTATGTAGTATTTAGGTTAGAAAAAGATTAGATAAATTATAATTAACGAGGCTTATGAGATGGGAATTGATTTACTTGAAATTCTTGTGTTTCCAGGATTTGTTTTTATCCTTGGGTTAATTATTATTTTCGAACAAATCTCAAGCCGTGTTTATGCAAGATTTTATTATAATCATCAAAAAACACCTATGTTTATTCCTATTATTGAGCATTTCAAATTATACATAAAAGGTGAGAGATCGCGTTTTAATTTTAGATCACTGTTACAAACATTTTCATTATTTATTTTACTAGCAATCCCATTTGTTGGGGCATTATTTCTCCCTATAAACATTTATGGAATTTTACCAAAACCAGGTGGTGGATTTAATGGAACAGCACTTAAATTAGAAGGTGTTATTGGTGTTTTATCATTTGAAGGAGATATTCTAGTATTAATTGGTTTATTTTTCCTTTTTAGTATATTCATTTTTATTGTTCAATATTTACAGAAAGATAGAACCACAAAAGAAGCATTATCAAGTGCATTGAAATTCCTTGCCCTTGATGTCTCATTATTTTTTGCCTTAGCTGGACCAATCATAGCTGAAAAATCTTTGAGCCTAAGTTTACTTAGCGAAGATATAAGAATGATTGTTAATTTTAATCCGTTTTTTGGTTTTTTGATACTTTTACCTTTATCCACCATTGGATCTATTTTTGCTTTAAGCTTTAAATTTGATCAACCTTATTTTGATAAATTGAATACAGATCCTGAACTAGGTTTAAGACCTCCTGTTTCTCAAAATTGGAAATTATCTATCTGGAATTTAGCTATGCGAGCTATGGAGTTTCTTATTATTGGAGTAATTGTTACTGTCTGCTTAGGAGGAGCATATTATCCCATTCCCTATAAAAGTTTCATTCCAACATTAGCTTTTACTTTGAACTTTATTTTCAAGTGTGTTATAGTAATGATCATTAGTATTATCATCCGCTCATTACGACCTAGAATGATGTTAACTCAAACTATTAATTTTACTTTCAGAGTTTTAACACCTATTTCACTTGTATCTGTTCTAATGATTGGTGGGTATATTGGCATTTGGGGAATCTCTTGAAAGCATAATTAAATAGGTTAATAAAATAGTATGTCTATTTGGTACTTGTTCAAATTAAGGTGAAGCTAACAATGGCAAGTGACGGTTTTCAACTAGCAATGTTCATTATCTCACCAATCATCTTATTATTAGATGCAATAATAACTGCATCAGGCATTTTTAGGAAATTTACCAGAGAAGAAAAAGACAGCGAAAGTGAACGCAAACAACTTATCACTATGGTTGATGTCATGGAGAAAATTGGTATTGGACTTGGTGTCCTAACACTAATGTTAGCGGGTTATCTTGCAGTCAATCTTCCTAATGTTGGTGCAGCTTGGATCAATTATTTTAATCCATTCACAATCCTATTCATGGTTATTATTGGTTCATTAATGACATTGCGTACATTAGACGACACACCAATTGCAGCGGTAATTGCACTAATAGCAGGATTTCTTGGTGCATCAATATTCTCATTTGCATTTGGTGAAAATTTCAATGGCAGATGGATCTATGTAGGAGTGTTCTTAGCAATAGATATAGTAGTATTTGTTCTTGTTAGATTATTAACAAAACAAATGGCTATGATTGGTAAAATCTTAAACTGGTTCCCTGTTGCAATAATAATATCAATAGTTTGCATTGGTTGGGCAATTTTCCAAATTGCACTATTAGTAGTTCATGGAATAAATCTGATAGGAACTTAATTTTTTTGGTAAATTTTGTTCCTCTTTTAATCTTTTTTTATAAGAAATACTTTGATTTTTAAAATGAATATAATTAAAGAAAAAAAAAGAGAAAAATGGAAGAATTAGAATTAATATTCGTCTTCTTCTTCTTCTGTATCATCATCTTCGAGATCTTCCCCAGGACCGCCATATTCATCTTCAATGGCTAACTCGATTTCATCAGATTCATCAACTTCTTCTGAATCTTCAAATAGATCCTCAGGAATTTCTTCAACTAATTCGGAAGCCTCTGTTTTTAGAGCGATCATAAATCTTCTGGCAAGTAGATCATAGAATTTGGTTAATTCTCCTAAATCAGTTGCTTCATAAAATTCTCCTCTACCAATTTCTGAGAGACGTTTGAGAAGTCTGTTGTCAGCTTCACCCAAACCTATAGTATAGAGAACGGTATTAGAGTAATCTCTAGCACACTTGCGAACTATTGGTACAGGATTAATTCCTAAACCATTACCTTTGTTTGGTTGTCCATCTGTTAATAAGACAATCATTGTAGGATTGATTTTTCCTGTAATTGAATTTGGTTCAAATCGTGTGGTCATTTCATATGCTTGTTGAAGTGCACCACTCATGAACGTTAAGCCACCGCCCTTTGAACATCGTTTGGAAACATATTCAGCAATGACTTCTAAACCTGCTGATTTTGCTTCACCCGTACAAGATATAATTGGTGTGGATCCACTTGAACCATATTCAACTTCGAAGATATCAACATCTCCAGCAAAGCTTAAAATGGCTAATTGTTCACCCCAACCACGGGATACTTTTTGTGATAAGAAAAGCAATGTTGCTAAAGCAGCTCCTTTTATACGAGATACTTTCTTTTCATCGAATTCATTTAGAAGAGTATCTAAATCTCTTCCTCCTTTCAAGCCCCTGCGTAACCCTTCGATTGCAGTACCTGTTCCACGAACAACCATATCTTCTTTGCTCATTGAACCAGATACATCTAAAACTAGAACAGCGTTAAATGACATTTCACTTGCAGGTACTAATTGAACTTCAACTTCCTTACCAGAAGGATCAATGATTCCTACCTCATCACCTTCCATTTCAGGTGTTGATTCAAGGAAACTAATCTTAACATGACCACATCCAGCATCAGGCCAATCAACTTGTAGATTTCTATAGATTGGTCTATTTCTAATAACAGAAGTCATTTCATCAAAATTCTCTAGAATGTAGCTGATACATTCTTCAACAGGCTGACCCTCTAAAGGTTCAATACCAAATTTTACTCTCGTAATAGCTTCTTTTTTGATGAATGCCTTTCGGACGTTTACTCTGTCTCCATCACTGATATTTGCTGAATCCAAGATTCCATTATCTACAGCGATAGTTTCAGCTTCTACTTCATCATTTTCTAAAACTTGGACCGCACAGCTATCCTCGAATTCATTGATAAGTTGAATGATATCAAAATCATCAACACCTAGTCTTGTCATATCTCGTTTATTCATGTATGCACGACCATCAATTTCGCCTACATTAATAACCGAAACATCAATTATTTTCTCGACCATTTCGCATCATCCGTTTTTATTTGTTATTTTTGTTTGTATGTATATATGTTTACATACATTTACATAGATTATTTGCTTTTAAAATGTTTGCATTTGGAATTGTTTGGAAAAAAACTAAATGAATAAAAAGATGGAAGAAAAAAGGAGAATGGAAAAAGGGAATAATCCCATGATCGATTTAAAATTTATAAGTGAATTGAAAATCTGCATGAGCAACAGCTATTCCATCTGCATCAGCATAGAAGATTCTAAGAGTATATATTTTATTTACTACAAAGAGCAGATGACCACTTGTTACATTCTTCTCTGAAAGAAGGGTATCAGCAGTTGGATTGAAGTAGGTGAAACCAATATAAGTTTGTGTACGAGCGGTAAAATTCATAGCAAGATAATTTCTTTCACCAATCACTTCAGACTCATTATTTAAAATCGCTACATCTGTTAGATAACCATCATTATAATCACAAATAAGCCTAAACATAAGCTGTTCGCGTGTTACATTTCCCCTTATACTAGTCACTTGAACACTCATGGAAACTTCTCTTTGCATATAGGGTATTGTAGAAGCCAAAACGATAAAAACAACAGCCAAGACAGAAGCTGCGACAATTATCCCTATCATTAGAGGTGTCATTGCTTTTCTGTTTTTCAATATTTTTCGTATATTCATAGGATTTCACTTTCCATTCGTATTTTTTATTTTGTTCAGATTAATTGAAAGATGTTACTATCACTTAAAATTTTTTGGTTAATTAATAATTTTTCCTTATAATTGCCTTTAATTTCAAGAATTAAAGTTAGTTTATTAAAAATTTGGTTCATTTCATTATTTATATAAATATTATATCTTAAATGAGTGATTACAGGCAAAATAAACAGAATACTAATTCAAATAAAATTTAAGTTAATATTTATAAAAGGTTATAAATTTGTCGAAGACTAGTACGTATCGAAAACTTAAATAGGGAATTTTAGTAGGGAATATGTTAAACAATTTGCTAACTTTAGAATTAATTAGTAAATAACAATACAAAAAATACGGAGAATATCTACAGTGGCAACATTCTTCAAAGTAGTGGTCCTTGGTGATGGAGGTATCGGAAAGACCTCTATATGCAATTATCTCACCACAGGAGAATTCTTTGGCAGCTATAAATTATCTATCGGTGCAGATTTCTTTAGTAAAAAGTTAGTTGTAAATGGAGAGGATATAACTCTTCAAATCTGTGATATTGGTGGTCAAGATCAATTCGCAGAAATCAGTAATATCTTTACTAAAGGAGCTCATGGTGCTATTCTATGTTATGATACCACCAGAAGAGATACTTTAGATTCTCTTACTAGATGGATTGGTAAACTAGATGATGCTGGAATACCCAAAGTTCTAGTTAGCACAAAAAATGATGTAGAAGACTTGAAAGAAGTTTTAGATGAAGAAGGAGTACAAACAGCTCAAAAATTCAATATTCCTTATTATATTCCAACTACTAGTCTTAAAGGGATAGGTATTACTGAAACTTTTGAAGCTATAAGTAAATTAATGTTAATGTATAAAAAAGGCATACCTTTACCTGAAGTTTCTGAAATGGTTGATACCTCACAACCAAAACAAGTCGAGATTTTTACTATTTCAGGTTCCCAACATATTTCTGCTCAACCTCTTGGAATAGGAAGGGTTCCTACAACATTTGATTCTAATGATGATATTCAGCCACCTGTGGTAACAAGTGCACCTGAAACACCCATTATTCAACCAGTTACAGAAGATCTTTCACATTCAATTATAGAAAACGAAATCGAAGCAAAACCTTCTTTTGTTCAACCAATTTCCTTAACACCACCAGTAGTTAAAGAAGAAACAGAAACACAACAAATAGAACACATATCAATTCCAATGCCTAAGGATTTTGAAGATATTGAACCACCAACTGAGCCTGAAAAGACTGCTACACAACCAATTAGTACT
This sequence comes from Candidatus Gerdarchaeota archaeon, assembly GCA_016840905.1. The sequence continues at coordinate 16,974 of JAEORM010000288.1, forward strand.
ATAACACCACCTATTTCCGAGCAATATAAAGTACCACCACCAGTTGAACCCATTGAAATTGAAGAACCAGAAGAAGAAACTAAGAGTAATTTTTCCTTTTTAGATAAATTAAATCAAGAAAGAAGACGTTTAAATCTTGATAAAGAAGATGAAGATGAAGTCTAAAAAGAAATAATTTTTTCTTATTTTAATTAAATATGGATGGATCTTTTACTAAATCTTCTAGCATCGCTTGGATATTCTTATATTGTGAAATTAGTTTTTTACCATATTCAGTTAATGCTGTTTTTCCTCCCCCACCTGTTCCACCTCTTTCACTAATAATAACTGGTTGTTCAAGCTGTTCATTTATCTCAGTAATTAGTTTCCAACCTTTACGAAATGAGATATTGCATTCTTTTGTTGCTTCTGTTAATGATCCTGTTCTATCTATCGATTCTAATATAGCTAAACGACCAGGACCTAAGATTGAAACACCATTCTTTTCAATCCAAAATTTTATTTTTATGGAAAAATCTGAAGCCATCGAAATCAACTCTTATTTATTTATAGAAATAAAAGTATAAGAATAATCCGTCAACAGATAATTTTCACATAAAAATTAAATAGCTTCATCGAAACAAAACTTAAAAAGAACAAAGAGTAGATGAAACTATATCAATAGAAAAAATTAAGTATTAATGTCTTATCTTACAATTTGGAGGATAATCAATTGGGTTACGAAATGACAAGACCAGCACAAAAATGGCTTGGAATAGGATCTATTTTTGGAGCTTTTGTGATAATGCTTTTCACGTTAGCTGTACCATATGTTAATCACTTTGGTGAAGGAAACAACAGGTATACCTATTTTACTAAATGGAATGGCAAATGGCGAGAAGGTCAAATGACAGTTTTTAATAGCAATGATTTATTACTCGATTTCCCAAAATCCGCCCCCATATTAATTGGTATTGGTTTATTGATTGTAGTATTAGGCGCTATTTATTTATTCTGGCTTACATATTCAAATAAATCCTGTTATATTCTAAGAGAAAAACCAGGTCCAATTGGTGGTGTAATCATGATCGTTGGTTTATTATTATATTTTACAGGTAGTTTCATTTATGAACACTGGGCAAATGGTTCACCTAGACCTACAGTAGGTTGGCCTGCTGATAATAATTTTGTTATTGAGACAGTCAGAATTTCACCAACATTTTGGATTGGTATAGTATTAGGAATAGTTATTTTATTCTTTGCAACTGCAAATATAATATACTATTTAGATACTCATTCAAAACGACCAGTAAAATAAAAAGACCTCTATTAGAGGTTTTTTTAAAAATTTTTATTTTTCATAATTTTTACTATTAGATAGCCCTTTGAATTTGACCTTTAATTTTAGGAAATGTTAAACCACAATGATTGCAACGTTCCCAAAGTAATCCATCAACTAAATCACCAGTATTATATCTTATGAAAGCTGTTCCTCTCCAATCAATATGACTGAAGCATAAATAACCCTTCTCTCCTTCTGATACTGGTTCATAGGATTTTGGATCAAGAACTTCCCAATAGAAATACCTTGGATCTAAATGTATACCCGAATTTTCTGTGCATTCATGAAATGATACCTTTGCTCTATTATTAGAATAACTTTCGATAATTAAAGGTGATGATCCAAATTTAGCGAAAAGATCTTTTATTTCAGTTTTTAAAGAACTAGTAACTGGTTCACCTGAAAGGAGACATAATTTAAAGCTACTAATCTCTGGCATTTGCTTTTTCTTTTGTTTAGCAATTGCTGCTTCAAGCCATGTTTTTGTATATGATGGTGTTCCGAGAAAGACTTCAAATGTTATGGAAGAAATCAATTTAAATTGTTGCTCTAATGAAGTCTGATCTTCACCACAAGTGAAATAATTTCCACCACCAACAAATAAAGGTGACCAAGCATTTTGGAAGAAGCCAATGTTTGGTGAAGCTAAGTGTGTATTAAACATCTCCCAATTAGGTTTGAACCCAGTCATAAATAAATGACTTGTTATTTCGGAAATATTCTGAATGATGTCTCTTTTTGTATAAGCAATTAATGCTGGATTTTCAGATCCTTTAGTACTAAGGAATTGTATAGGCAACCATTCATTTACTGCTTCCATGATTATTCGATCATCCTCTGTAAACGAATCCTTGCTAAAGACTTCTCTGAGATAGCTTTTGTTTATTGATTTTAGCCAATATTTGAAAGTTTTAAACGCTGGTAATGGATCTGTTTCAGAAGTGCATTCCCACCAATCCGGTTCATATGGATTAAGGATAAAGGACTTGGGTTCTTTCATATGTTCCTTTTTTGATATTGGAGGAATCGCTTGAAATTCTTCAAGAGTGTCAATTGCTTTGTAATCAATATTATGTTTAGCGAAATATTTACGATAAAAGGGGCTATATTTTCCAACCACATTTCTAATGTAGGAAAATAATCGATCTTCAGCTAAACCTTTTTGTTTTTTAATACTCCAATAATAATTATATTTAACCAAGAATAGCACCATTTTTTTTAGATAAATTATTAACTATAACATTTTACTACCATTGCTTATTATATATTTTATGAATAATAATGAAGTCATGTAAAACATTGTAGAGAAGAATTAAAAATAAATAACTCTGAAATGTAATTGATATATAAAAAATGTGTGTGAAAAAAATGGCAAAAAAAATTGGTATATTAACTAGTGGTGGAGATGCTCCTGGTTTAAATCCAGTTATAGCTGGGTTTACGAGAAAAGCATTAGAATTGGGTTATCAAGTAGTTGGTTTTTTAGATGGTTGGAAAGGATTAATTGAAGGTGAATTTGAAGAATTAACACTTGATAGAGTAAAAGATATCGTTAGTGAAGGAGGAACAATTTTAGGTTCTTCTAGAACAAATCCGCGAAAGGTTGAAAAAGGATTTGAAAAGATTGCTGAAACCTTTAAGAAATTAGATATCTATGCACTTGCAGCTTGTGGTGGAGATGATACACTAGGAGTAGCAAAGGAATTAACAGAAAAAGGGGTAAATGTCGTAGGAGTGCCAAAAACAATTGATAATGATCTTGAAGCTACAGACCAAACTTTTGGTTTTGACACCTCGATAAACATAGCAGTTGATGCAATTGAACGATTACGAACAACAGCAAAATCACATCATCGAGTTTTTGTTTTAGAATTGATGGGAAGAAGTTCTGGTTGGATTGCAATTGAAGCAGGTATGGCAGGTAGTGCTACAGCAATTATTATACCAGAATTCGAATATTCGATTGATGAATTATGTGAATTATTGAAAAAGAAACACGAGAACAAAAGAACTTACAGTATAATTGTAGTTGCAGAAGGGGTTTTATTCCCAGAAATGAAAGAAAAAGTCGAGAAAGCTGGAAAAGATGCTTTTGGTAATGTACTTCTAGCCAATCTAAAAGTTGGTGAATTCTTAGCAGAAGAGATAACAAAACGAACGGGATTACCTGTCCGAGATGTCACTTTAGGACATATTCAAAGAGGTGGTTCACCAAGTGCTTATGATAGATTTTTAGGATTAAGATATGGTGCCAAAGCAACTGAATTAATTGATCAAGGAAAATTTGGGCAAATGGCCAGCTTGCAAGGAACAGAAATTAAAGATGTTCCTATAGAAAAAGCAATAGCTCAACGTAAAGTAGTTCCTAAAGAATTATGGTTATTAGCTAAATCATTTTTTGGCTAATACTTATTTCTTTTTAAGAACTTAGGAAACTAATCCTTGAATTAAAAAATGCTTGTGATTCAAATGAAAAATATTTGTGAGAGGTTTAAATTACTCGAAAATTGGAAACCTAAAAATGATTGGTTACAAATCACAACAATTGATGCTCATTCTGGAGGAGAACCTTTACGTATAATAATTAATGGTTTCCCACAAATTAAAGGTAAAACAATACTTGAATACAGACAATATGTCAAAGAAAATTTTGATTATTTACGAACTGCTTTAATGTGGGAACCACGAGGTCATGCTGATATGTATGGTTGCATCATTACTCCACCTGTAACTCCTACTGCAGAGTTTGGTATTTTATTTTTACATAATGAAGGATTTAGCACAATGTGCGGACATGCAATATTAACTATCACAAAAGTTGTAGTAGAAACTAATATCATTGAAATGAAATCACCTATTACAGAAGTAAAAATAGATACCCCAGCAGGTTTAGTAACAGCTTATGCAAAAATAGAAGACAAAGAAGTCAAAAGCGTATACTTTCACAATGTACCATCTTTTGTGGTTGCTTTAGATCAAGTCATTAAAGTGCCTAATTTAGGGGAAGTGCATTATGATCTTGCGTTTGGAGGGGCTTTTTATGCTTTTGTAAATGCTGATGAAATAGGAGTAAAATTAAGACCTGAAGATTCAGCTGATTTAATAAGAAAAGGCATGGCTATAAAAAAAACTATTATGAAAAATAGAACTATTGAACATCCTTTTGAGAACGATTTAGGATTTCTGTATGGTACAATTTTCGTTGGAAGTTCTTTATCACAAGAAGCCAATAGTCGAAATGTTTGTATTTTTGCTGATGGTGAGGTTGATAGATGTCCAACTGGAACAGGAGTAAGTGCACGTATGGCGATTCATTATAAAAAAGGTGAAATCACACTTAATGAACCAATGGTAATAGAAAGCATAATTGGTAGTAAATATACGGGATCAGTAGTTGAACTAACCAAATTTGGTGGTATGGAAGCAGTTATTCCTAAAATTGAAGGGACAGCTCATATAACAGGTGTTAATAAATTAGTTTTTGATCCAAATGATTCGTTAAAAAATGGATTTATTATCAGATGATTTTGAAAGAATAATATTCACGGGATAAAAAATGACTGAAGATTTTAGCATTAGAGTTATTTCAGCAAGTGATGTAAAAGCTGCTTTACCAATGAAGGAAGCAATCAATTTGATGAAAGAAGCATTTACAAAGCTTAGTTTAAAAGAAGCCAATATTCCCCCGCGCATCCATTTATCAATACCAGAACACCAAGGTGATACTTTAATTATGCCTATTTATATGCCATCTAATGCTAAGATAGGATTGAAGACAATTACATTATTCAATGATAACTACCAAAAACAAATACCACTAATTCATGCGTTAGTTTTATTATTTGATGCAAGTAATGGGAAACCTTTAGCAATTATGGAAGGAAGTTCTTTAACAGCATTAAGAACAGGTGCTGGTGCTGGATTTGCTACAGATTTGTTTGCTCGAAAAAATTCCAAGATAGTAGCTATCTTTGGTGCAGGTATTCAAGGACAAAGTCAATTACGGGCCATTAGTTCGGTGAGAAAAATAGCCAAAGCAATAATTTTTGATAAAAACAAAGAAAAAGCTGAATTGATAGCTAAAAAACTTCAAAATGAATTATCAATAGAAGTAACAGCTGCTGAATCAATGAAAAATCTTAGAGAAGCAGATATTATTTCAACAGCAACCAATTCAACTACTCCTGTATTTTTTGATAAGGATTTAGGAGAAGGAGTCCACATTAATGCAATTGGTTCATATAAACCGCATATAAGAGAAATTCCATCTGAAACGGTATATAGAGCAAAAATTATTGTAGATCATAAAGAATCTTGTTTAACCGAAGCTGGAGATCTAATTATCCCTATTAATGAAGGAATTATTACCCCACAACACATTTTCGCTGAAATAGGAGAAATTATTCTTAAAGGGATTTTATCTCGAGAATCAGACAAGGAAATAACTCTTTTCAAATCTGTTGGAAACGCTATACAGGATTTAGTAACTGCAAATCGGATATTTAGCATCGCGGAAAAATTAGATTTGGGAAAAACAGTAACCTTATATGGATAGATACTACAAATCCTTTGTTGCTCTACCTATATGGAAGGGTTTTTAGGCATGATTGTAAAACTATGTAATTATATGTAAATCAGTCTTTATTTAAGTGAAAGGATAATACAACTATAGAATGCACGTTAATAGTAAATGAGGGTATAACAATGATTATAATATATGACAAAGAAGAAGCTAAAGAAACACCATTAAAAGTAAATTTGGTGGATATGCACACGCATTTAGGCAAAGAAGAGGTAGTGGATGGTAAAGGAAAAAATTTCAGAATTATTAGACCAAAAGATCATATTGATTTCTATGAGAAATTAAAATACGATATTCA